>JAGQWL010000326.1 GCA_020437385.1 Bacteroidota bacterium | reverse complement strand
CGCACGCGGACACGAACCGGAACGCGCTACTCGAGAGGTGGTCTCGCGCTTTCCCGCGTGGAACGCAAACGTCTTCGTTGACGGGTTTTACCACCAACGAGGTGGTTTCGCCGAAAGTGGAAAAGTTGTCACGTTCCTGGCGAAGTTGCTTCGAAACCGTGGTGTCGAATTACGGGAATCCACTCGTGCGGTCGGAGTTGTTGCGCGCGACGGTCGAGCCGTTGGCGTTCGGCTTGCAGACGGAACGACCTGTGAGGCAGACGCGGTTCTGATTGCGGCCGGTGCATGGACCGAAAAGCTGATTCCCGAATTGCGAGGTTTTGTTTCGGGAACGGGACATCCGGTGTTTCACCTGAAGCCGTCGCGTCCAGGGCTTTTCCAGGCTGATGTGTTCCCCACGTTCACTGCCGATGTCGCTCGAACCGGATACTACGGTTTCCCGCTCAGCAGTGAGGGGGTTGTCAAGATCGGTGTCCATGCGCTTGGAACGCCCACGGATGCGGATGGTGAGCGGACGGTGACCGAGGATCAGGTGCAACGGCTGCGATCGTTCCTTGAGCACACGTTTCCGGATCTGGCGACTGATCCGATTGTCTATACGCGCCTCTGCCTGTACGCCGATACGCCCGACGAACATTTCCTGGTCGCCCGGCATCCGACACTGGACGGGCTGACGATCGCCTCCGGCGGATCAGGCCACGGCTTCAAGTTCGCTCCAGTTCTCGGCGACTTGATTGCGGACGCAGTCGAGGGCACGCGTCGCGATCTTTCGGATCGTTTCGGTTGGCGAGTGGGGCAGCAGCTGGAAGAGGGAAGGGAGGCCGCCCGCTGCCACGATTTTTAGCGCTAGCTCAGCGACGAGCCGGTCCATGACGGCGGATCGCTGGCAGGAAACGAGGCCTGGCCAATTTGATCGACAGGATCGGCGTTCTGCATCTTCTGAGACCGATAGTCGACCGCGTGGAGGGTGCCATGTTCGTCAATGACGTTCGTTTCCATCCCGCGTACCACATCCGTGTTGTGGGCGGATGCGCAACTCCAGGACCCGTCGTCGTTTCGATGCACGACGAAGCTGAAAATCGTCCTGCGTTGTCCGGGCTTTTCGATCGAGTCTACCGCCGACTGGCCACTCAGTCGCATCAGCGCGTGAACGATGGCAACGTCGTCAGTCAGACTACGAACGCGGTGCATCAACACCTCCAGGTGCGAGTGCTCAAAAATTCGTGACAGTCCGTATTCATGGGCGCGCTCAATCGACGCCCGATCGTGCCACCAGAGGCCCGTGACGTTCACAAAGTCTGCGTGTTCGTCAAACAATCCCGCGATGCGTGAAGCGTCCCTGTCGTTCCACGCCTCGACGAAATGAAAGGCGATCTGCTCTGGGGACTTTGGTTGCTGGGAATTCATTGTGATACCTCCGGATTTGGGGAGTCTATCCGTTTGTTCATTTCATTGTACGCGCGCCGACGCGGATTGTCCCGATCGTCCGCCCGCGTGTGGGCGAGAGGGAGAGGGGAATGCTATTAACGGAATCCATAAATTTGCCGCGGTGGTTTCGGACGATTGGGGTTGCCGGCTGAAGCCGGATCCCGGCTCGTTGCGCGTCAGGTGCGCGCCGCGACATCCGAAAGACAGAATCCGACAGACGGAATCCGAAAGACAGAATCCGACAGACGGAATCCGAAAGACAGAATCCGAGACACAGAATCCGAATCTGGAGTACGAGACACGGCGTTCGACACACGCCGTCAAAAACACGCCGTCCAGAACACGTCCAAAACAAGGAGCGCGAGAAGAAAGGAAATGAATAGTCCCGAAAGAAGAGGCGTTGGTCGTCAGCTTCATCGTCAGCATATCGTGGTAGCACTTTTGGGTGCAGCATTGGCAGTTGTGCCGGATGCTTTCGCCCAATCGTCTGTAGTGTATCATATAGCGTTTCCGAACGCGGTTCACCACGAGGCCAACGTTGAAGTGACCTTCCACGGCGTGCCTGAGAATGGCCCCCTTCAGGTTCGGATGAGCAGGTCTTCGCCCGGGCGGTACGCGATACACGAGTTCGCGAAGAATGTCTATCGTTTCGAGGCGCGCGGAGAGGACGGAAAGGCCCTCGAGATTCTACGTCCCGATCCGTACCAGTGGGACGTGTACGGGAACGATGGTGGCGATGTCACCGTCACGTATACCATCTTTGCCGATCGTGCAGGTGGGACGTACAGCGGAATCGATGCGACGCACGCGCACCTCAACATTCCGGCGACGTTCGCCTGGGCACGAGACATGCAGCATGTTCCGATAACCGTTACGTTCGAGCCGTACTCACCCGACTGGAAGGTGGCAAGTCAGCTGTTTCCGACGGACGACGCCTACACCTTCACAGCGCCGGACTTGCAGTACTTCATGGATAGTCCGACGGAACTATCCAACCATGCCGTCCGAACCTGGACTGTGGGTAGTGGATCCGACGCTCAGGAGATCCGGCTGACGGTTCACCACCAGGGCACTGAGGCGGAGGTCGATTCGTACGCGGAAATGGCAGAGAAGGTAGTTGCCGAGCAGATCGGGATATACGGCGAAGCGCCGCGGTATGACGTCGGCTACTACACATTCATTGCGGATTATCTGCCCTACATCGCCGGCGACGGGATGGAGCATCGGAACTCGACCATTATTGCAAGTACGAGACCGCTCTCGACAGGCGCGATGGGAAACCTCGGGACGCTGTCGCACGAGTTTTTCCACTCGTGGAACGTGGAGCGTATCAGGCCGCAGACACTTGAGCCGTTTGACTTCGAGCATGCGAATATGTCGAATGAACTCTGGTTCGCCGAGGGCTTCACAAGTTATTACACCGGATTGGCGATTCGACGGGCGGGATTGTCGGATGACGATGCATACGCTGCTTCGCTGGGAGGTACCATCAGCGCGGTCGTGAATTCGCCGGGTCGACAGTTTTTTTCGGCGGTCGAAATGAGCAGGCAGGCGCCGTTCGTCGATGCGGCGACGTTCATTGACCCGACGAACTTCGGCAACACTTTTATCTCCTATTACACCTGGGGCTCAGCGATCGGGTTGGGGCTCGACCTGACGCTTCGAGAACGTTTTGGCAAGACCCTCGACGATTACATGCGGGCGATGTGGCAGAAGTTCGGTAAGACCGGCATGCCGTATACGTTGCACGGCCTCCGCGAGACACTCGCCGAGGTGACCGGGGACAAGGCGTTTGCTTCGGATTTCTATGACCGGTATATCGAAGGTCACGAAGTAGTCGACTATGAAGCGCTGCTTGCGACTGCCGGCCTCAAGTTGCAGAAGGCGCGACCGGGACGAGCTTCGTGGGGGGCTCGTCTGGAGGAAACGGAGGGCGGCGTTCAGGTGCGCGGGTATCCGCAGATCGGGAGTACCCTGTATGAGGCTGGTCTCGACAACGGAGACGTAATCGTGACAATCGGTGGCAAGAAAGCAAGAATGAAAAACCTGGATGCGGCCAAGCCGGGCCAGCAGTTGCAGGTGTCGTTTGTGCAGCGGGGCATCGACAGGGAGGCGACACTCCAGGTCAAGGAGAGCGATTCGTTCGCTGTTGTCACATTCGAATCGTTGAACATGACGCCGTCGGCGGCGCAGCAACAGCGAAGGGCTGAATGGTTTCGCTCCAGGGCGGGTGACCACTGATCTCTGAATTCGTCTGTTCCGGGTGTGACAGACTGCTGGCATCGGCGGTACGTTTCTTGGGGTACTGTTTTTGACAATCCGCCCCAATCCAACGGCCAAAGCCATGTTCGCTTTCAGGTTCAAGCAGGTGCCGATCCTTCGAACGAAGGTCATCGCGTTTCCTCAGCAGCACAGTGTTCGCGAAGCAGATGCAGTTGAGCAGGTTTGGAGTTTGCTGCTCAAGCATCAGGACAGATTTTCTGGTGGCCCAGAGAGTGACGGCGCAAGCGTCGTTGTCTCGGACCTTCGGCAGGAAACAATCGCTGACATGATTGGCGTGCCGCTTCACAAGGTGATCCGCGCCGTTCGCGCGCTGCAGGCCGATGGTCGACTCGAGGTCGTTCCGCAGGGTCCCGGTCTGCCAAATCGGTATCAGCTCAGGCCGCATCGGTCCGCAGTAGGGCGAATCGCACTGTAGCTGGTTCCAGCGGTTTCACGCCGATGCAGCCGGGGGCCCGCCACCCGGTGACATTCGACAATAGACAAGTCGACACCGAAGAATGTCGACACTGAAGAATTATGAGTACCGCTCCGAAGCCGTTGTACGAAGCATTGATCGAGCCCGCCGAGTTAATGAGTTGGGCCGATGACGATTCCGTCGTAATCTTCGATTGTCGATTCAGTCTGGCCGATCCCGACGCCGGCATTCGGGCTTACCAGGAGGGGCACATCGCGGGGGCGTGGTACGCACATCTGGACCGTGACCTGTCTTCTGCAGTTCGGCCTGGCGATACGGGACGACACCCGCTTCCTGATCCGGCGAGGTTTGGAGCGTTTCTGGCTGGACGCGGAGTTGGTTCATCGACACAGGTCGTTTGCTACGACGATCGTGGCGGTGCCTATGCGGCGCGTTTCTGGTGGCTGTGTAAGTGGATTGGACACGACCAGGTTGCGGTGCTGGATGGCGGTCTTCCGGCATGGATTGACGCAGGCGGACCGGTGGCAGTTGCCGAACCCGTCCCTCCTGCTGAGCGGACTGACCTTCGAGTGCAGCTGCGACCGAGTCTCGTGGCCGAGGCTGGAGAGATTCTGCGGGGCGAATTCACGTCGATCGTTGATGCGAGAGCGTTGACGCGCTATTCCGGTGAGGAGGAGACCATTGATCCGGTAGCCGGCCACATACCAGGCGCTTCCTCGTTTCCGTACGAAGAAAACCTCGTCGAGGGTCGGTTCGGATCCGCGCAATACCTTCGTGCGCGGTATGCCGCCCTCCCCGGAATCGAAACGGGTGACGTTGTTTGTTACTGCGGTTCGGGCGTGACAGCGGCGCACGATGCGCTTGCCATCGTCGCAGCAGGTTATCCCATGCCGCGCGTTTATCCGGGCTCGTGGAGTGAGTGGATCACCGATCCGGATCGCCCGATCGAGCTTGGCAAAGGTTCGCGGCGCGATTAGCGCGCAAAGGCCGATCACTCAGAAAGCAACGCGTCCTTTCGGGCTGCGCGAATTCGATAAACCCTTGATTGACCGTCGACGGCGACCGACATCCTACTGCTACCCGACTTCGGAGAGCGCCGCTTCGATTTCGCGAACGTCGTCGTCCGTGAAGGCAGTCGCTCCTGCCGCCGCGACTGCGTCGTCGATATGCGAAATTCGGCTCGCGCCAATGAGAGAAGACGTGATACGAGAGTCGCGAAGCGTCCACGAAATCGCGAGTTGCGCGATCGTCTGACCGCGTCTTGATGCGATCCCCGACAGACGACGGACGGCAGTTACCTTCCTGTCTGTTACCTGATCACGTCGCAGGAATCCCGATTCACGACCGGCCCGCGAGTCTTCGGGAATGCCGTCAAGGTACTTGTCCGTGAGGATTCCCTGCGCGAGCGGACTGAAGACGATACAGCCGATGCCTTCCTCGTACAGAACATCAAGTAGGCCGCCCTCAATCCAGCGGTCAAACATGTTGTAAGAGGGCTGATGGATCAAACAGGGCGTGCCGAGCTCACGCAGTATGCGACTCGCTGTACGGGTCTGCTCCGGTGAGTAGGACGAGATACCCACGTACAGCGCTCTTCCAGACCGAACGATGTAGTCGAGGGCACCCATCGTTTCCTCAATCGGAGTATTGGGATCCGGCCGATGTGAATAGAAGATGTCAACATAGTCGAGTCCCATCCGCTTCAGCGACTGGTCGATGCTGGCAACGAGATACTTCCGCGAACCGAAGTCGCCATATGGTCCCGGCCACATCCGCCAGCCCGCTTTTGTGGAGATGATGAGTTCATCCCGGAAGGGAGCGAAGTCCTGTCGGAACAGGGAGCCGAAGTTTTCTTCGGCGCTGCCGGGCGGCGGGCCGTAGTTGTTGGCGAGGTCGAAGTGTGTGACGCCGAGGTCGAAAGCACGCCGGAGCATGGCGCGCCCGTTTTCGAGCGTGTCGACGCCCCCGAAGTTATGCCACAGACCCAGGGAAATGGCCGGCAGGTCGAGCCCCGATCTGCCGGTGCGGTTGTATGGCACCGATTCGTATCGGTCGGCCGCTGGTTTGTAGAGTGCCATGTTGCTCGCTCCGAATCTCGCTACTAGTCTGCTAGGCCTCGGTAATCGTTACACTCACGATCTCGTCACCCTGCTGGATGGCGTCGACGACGTCCTGACCGTCCGTCACCTGGCCGAAGACCGTATGCCTGCCGTCGAGGTGAGGCTGTGGCGCGTGTGTGATGAAGAACTGGCTGCCGTTTGTATTCGGTCCGGCATTGGCCATGGAAAGCGAACCCGTCCCGTGCCTGTGCGGGTTGCCCGCGAATTCGTCGTTGAATCGGTAGCCGGGGCCTCCTCGGCCCGTACCGGTCGGATCGCCACCCTGAATCATGAAGTTGGGAATCACGCGATGAAAGGACACCCCGTCATAAAATCCCTCGCGTGAAAGGAAGACGAAATTGTTCACAGTCTTCGGCGCCTCGGCCGCAAACAGTTTGACGTTGATCGTGCCCTTCGAGGTTTCGATTGACGCGGTGTACGCCTTCTCTCGATCGATGGACATTTCCGGGGCCGAATTCCACTGCATCAGCGTTTACTCCAATTGGTTAGCAAATCAAAGCGTTGAATGGATTGGCAAGTTACCTATCGCTGATGCGGACTGCAAAGAACCCGAAAGGGGGCACGCGGGTTACAGGGTCTCCATCGTAGATTCGCCATGAAGAACCAGTCCACTGTCCCTATGCCGCTGATCGTCATCACCCTACTTCTGGCAGTTGTCGTGACCGGCCCTATCGAGGGTTGTTCCTCAGCTTCCATTCCGCAGGATCCGGTCACGTCCGAATCCGATTCGGTAATGGTCGTTCCTGCGTTTCCCGAACTGTCGTTTCGGAGGCCGGTGGATTTGACCTCGGCGCCGGGGCAGGCGGGATACCTGTACGTTGTACAGCAGGCTGGTCAGATCAACGTGTTCGAGAACCGCAAAGACGTCGCGCGCTCCACCCGTGTCCTCGACATCGACAACCGCGTAAACGATTCCGGCAATGAAGAGGGGCTGCTCGGACTGGCCTTCCATCCGAATTTCCAGAAGAACGGCTACCTCTACGTTAACTATACAGCGGACAATCCACGGCGAACGGTTGTGTCGCGGTTCTCCGCGGATCCGTCAAATCCGACCGCGCCGATCGATCCCGGCACGGAATATCAGATCATCGAGATTGCGCAGCCCTACGGGAATCACAACGGGGGGCAGGTCCGCTTCGGGCCGGACGGATATCTGTACATCGGAATGGGGGATGGAGGCGCAGGCGGTGATCCGCAGGAAAACGGCCAGAATCCCGCGACGCTGCTGGGGGCCATGCTGCGAATTGATGTTGATCGCACGTCTGGAAATCAGCACTATGCAATTCCACCTGACAATCCCTTCGTGGGCCGTTCGGATGCTCGAGCTGAGATCTATGCGTACGGATTACGGAACCCCTGGCGATTCAGCTTCGACGCGCCGACGGGCAGGCTGTGGGCCGGCGACGTCGGACAGAACCAATACGAGGAAATCGATATCATCGAGAAGGGAGGCAACTACGGATGGAACACCATGGAGGGTCTGCATTGCTACGATCCGAAGTCGGGGTGCAACCAGGATGGACTGATTCTTCCCGTCGTTGAATACGGTCGCGGCTACGGGGCTTCTGTGACGGGCGGATTTGTCTACCGCGGAAGCGACGTGCCGGCCCTATCCGGTCGATACGTCTACGGCGATTACGTTTCCGGACGCATATGGGCCTTGACCGACAAGGGCGACGGCTCCTTCGATACCGAGCAGTTGTTTGATCTGGACATCAGTATCTCTTCCTTCGGAATCGACGCATCGGACGAGCTGTACTTCCTTTCGTTCGACGGCAACATTTATCGCTTCGCGTCCTCCTCCATGTAGCGCACCTGCGCCGTCGATCATCAGCCACGTAAGATGTCAGTCTCAGGAGCGGTTCATCCGATCGTTGCGGTAGACAGGGCGGAAGCCGTCCTCGCGAGAGAATATGGTATTGCCGCTGACAGCATTCGACGGCTGTCGGGATACGACGACGCGTCGTTCCTCGTTCATCATCAAGGTGAACGGAGTGTGCTTAAGATCGCCGCATCCGGCACAACCGAACGCCGCATATCGGACCTCACAGCGCTTCTCGAGCAGGTGCGGATGCGGGAGCCCGACGTACCGATCTCACGAGTCCGCCGGTTCAGTGACGGCCGGCACTACGGTCGCTCCGATCTGGTCGAAGATCGTTTTGTTCGCCTGCTGACGTTTCTCCCGGGAAAGCCGCTGGCGGATGTGAGTCCAAAGGACGAGGCGGTTGTCCGACAGGTGGCCGATGCGCTTGCTCGAATCGACGCTGCGCTACGTGGCTTCGACCTGTCGTCGGAACCCGTAACGCGAGAATGGAACCTCAGCCACTTCGCGCAGCTTCGCCACGTCTATGAAACGGTCTCGGATGTCGTCGACCCTGACTTGCGCGCCGAAGTTGAGCGTTCGTTGGACTGGTTCGACTCCACAACCGCCGACCGGTCGCGTCTGAGGAAGTCGACGATCCATGGCGATGCCAACGACTACAATATTTTCTTCGATGGATTCGTCGACGGTTCGCCTCGATTGTCCGGTATCATCGACTTCGGGGACAGCGTGGTGTCCGAGCTGATCAACGAATCAGCGATCGCACTCGCGTACCTCATGATGAACAGGCGCGAGCCGCTCAACGTGATTCGCCCGTTTGTCGAGCGTTACACGGCCATCTGTCCGCTGGAAGAAGCGGAACTCGCGTCGCTTTTTCCGCTGATCAGATGTCGCT
>JAGQWL010000325.1 GCA_020437385.1 Bacteroidota bacterium | reverse complement strand
TTCAACCAGACCATGCAGATTTCGCCGGTCTCAGCGCGTGTGCTTGGCGACGTCACGTCGTTCTCACTCCCCGCGTCCATCATGGACCCGGTAACCGTGACAACGGCCGACATCAACGACTCGGTAGGTGCCTCGGGTGAAATTCAGCCGAACTGGGAAATGGTTGGCAACCTTCGCGGCCAGTACGTCCGCATCGAAGGTGCGCAGGTGATGCAGCGTACGCTCGCTCCCGGCGGCCGCCCTGACTGGATGGTGTCGACCGACGGCGGAACCACCGCTGTTACCTTCTACGATACGTCCCTCCGTTTCCGAAATGATCGAGCGGACTATCCGTCTGATTTTAACCCGCGTTCGGGAGACTACGAGCCGCCGCCACCAGGGTCGGTCGTCAATCTTCAGGGCTTTCTCGTAATGAATAACGATAATCCGTTCAGCGTTGCGACGCCGGTCACGCTGACGATCAATCCGATGGAAGATTCCGACGTGGAGATCACCGTTTCTCCGCCGATCATTTCTTCTATCGAGCGCTCCGCGCTGATTCCGGGTGCCGATGCAATCGACATCACGGCATCGATCGTTCCGGATCCGTCTCGTACCGTGGCCTCGGCCGAGCTGAAGTATTACACGAGCAGTTCACCGGACACGAACACGGTTGCCGCCGGGCTTGTTGCCGGTGACACGTATACGTTTACGATTCCAGCCGTCGCCGACGGGGACTTCGTGACGTACTGGATTGGAGCCTCCGACAACGTCGGCGGTGAATCGATGAGTGATGACTTCAGCTACCGGGTCCTCGTCGACGGAATCGACTCAATCGCCGACATCCAGGAAACGGCTAGCGGAGGCCCCGGGGACTCGCCGTTCGCGTTTCTGAAGATCCCAATGAACATCACAGGGGTTATCATGACGCAGGGGTCGGAGTCCGGAATCTACATACTCCAGTCCGATGAGACCCTGCAACCGTGGACGGGCATCTTCCTTCGCGGAGGATCGGCCGGCGTTGGCGCCCTCAATCGCGGTGACGTTATCACCGTCACCGAGGCCTACGTCGTCGAAACCGAACGTAACAACTTCCCGGTGACAGCGCTCGACAGCCTGACGTTCACTGTTGACGGAACGGCAACCCCCTATGACTACAAGGTCGTCCCGACATCAGCACTAACGGATCCCAACGTGGCAGAAGCTCACGAGGGAATGATGCTTCGCTTCGAGGATGTAACAATTACAGAAGCGGATGCCGGTTTTGGTGAATGGGGCTTTTCGTCTGATGGCACTGTAGAAAGCCAACTGAAGGCGGACGATCTTTCGGACGGCCTTACATCGTCGTTCGCGAGCGACACGTTCGTGGATGGTGACGTCGTGACGTTCATACAAGGTGCCCTCGGCTACTCTTTCGGCGAGTACAAGCTCATTCCTGAAACGGCCACCGACATTGGTGACATCAACGTCGGTCTGGAAGAGGAAGTTGGCCCCGGCGACTATGCCCTCGGCCAGAACTACCCGAATCCGTTTGCGGAACGAACCACCATCGAGTTCGCGCTCGGCGCTTCGGGCCGTGCAACACTTGAGGTGTTCGACCTCCTCGGTCGCCGGGTTGCGACATTGGCCGACGGCCAGTTGAGCGCCGGCATCCACTCTGTCGCCTTCGACAGCAAGGGACTTGGAAGCGGCATGTATGTCGCGCGCCTGACAGCCGGTGATCAGGTCATCACGAAAACGATGATGCTGGTCAAGTAGTACGCGTGTGCGGATAGCGAGGGGCCGTGTTTTCCGGCCCCTCGCAACCGCCGCTTCAACTCTCTTCGCCGGCACTTCTTGACGAAGAACTACCGTTCGACCTGTGAACGTCAAAGTATTTTCACTCACAGCCCTAATTACGCTCGCAGCGATCGGATGTGACTCGGGCATTTCCGGCCAGGCATCCGAGAATGAGCCTCCGGAAACCGACCTGTCCGTTCGAGATGCCTCGCTCGTCGACAACATCGACGATCGTGACCGACTTGCGAGCACGGTGTTCGCATCGTGGTCAGGTACGGATCGGGACGGCTTCATCGCTCGATTCGAAGTGCGGTCCTATCCGGACGGTATCTCGATCGGTGCCGATGAAGGATGGGCCTCCACTGCCAGCAACGACTCGCTGATCCTTCTTCCGATTCCGCGCGGACAGGCCACCTCCAACACCGTGCTTGAGGTGCGTGCTGTCGACAATGAAGGTGCAATCGACGCATCTCCGGCTCGAACCGTTTTTCCGATCCGAAATTCACCGCCGACGATTCGCCTGAACTCATTCGAACTGCCTCCGGATACAACTTTTGAGGTTGTGTCGTTTTCGTGGATCGCAGAGGATCCTGAGGGAATTGCGAATATTGACCGGATCGAAATCAGTCTCAACGATAGCACAAACTTTGTAGCGCTTCCGTCAGACACGGAGTTTATCACGCTTATTGGAAACGTCGATCGTGACGATGCCGGTCAATCCACGGCGGATGCACGAGTGTTCTTCGGACGCTCCTTTCAGTCATCTGACGTAACCGTTCCCGGACTGCGGCTCGACGAGCCGAATACATTCTACGTTCGCTCGGTCGACTTCACGGACACCACGTCCACAACCGCATCTGTCGAGTGGTTCGTCAAGAAGCCGACCAGTAATGTGCTGTTCGTGAACGACTACCGGCTCAGCGCAACGGCCGCACGAAGAAACCGCTCGTTTCACCTTGCGATACTGAACGAATTTCTTAATGGCAAGCCGGTGGATGTTTGGGACATCTCCCAACCAGCGTCGGGCGTAATCTCTGACGCGGTTCCGGCGACCGTTGAGCCGACCGTACGCCAGATGCTCGCCGGATACCAGTATATCTACTGGGTGACATCGAGCTCGACGAACAGTACGCGAACGAACAACATGCCGATCATCGCTTCGGTGATGGATGACTTCCTGAACAACGATGGACGCATCCTCGTGCATACTCCCGTCACGCCACCAGTCGACCCTGCGGAGAATCTCGGCAATGCTGCGTTTGTCCTCTTGCCCTTTGCCGATTTTATCAGTTTCCCGGATTCACTGAACCAATCGCTCCGGATCTTGACAGGGGCTCCGATCACGCCATCCTCCGACGTGGGGCTCGCCGGTTCGCTTCCAACACTGGTTGCGCGCGAGATCGTCCTCGCGACGCAACCGTACGTAATCAACTCGGCCTACATTCCGCTGTATGATGGCGAATATCAATACAGCACGAAGTCTGGCTCAAGAGGTACGTGGTTCGGACCACCGACTGTCGCATCCATCAGCGAGGACAGGCACGTTGCCATGTTCTCGGTTCCCCTGATCAGCAGCTTCGATGGATCGCTTGTTTTTGAGGGTGCCGATGGTGACCTCGAAGCATCGAGAGATGCGGTAAAACTCATTCTTGAAGAACTCGGATTCCCCCGACAATAGTGCATCCACACGGTTATCACATATCGACTTCGAAGGGATTGCCGCGCCGGTCTCTGATTGCGGTGCACGTGTTCCTTTTGATCGTTTTGACGATTGTGGTCGGCAACGTTTCCGTATCACTGGCCCAGGGCACCATCAGCGGCCGAATTACGGACGAAGCCAGCGGCGAGACATTGATTGGTGTTAACGTCATCGTTGTCGGCACAACGGCCGGAGCCGCGACCGACATCGACGGGCGCTACTCCATATCCGGACTCAAGGCTGGTGCCTATTCCGTCAGGGTATCTTATCTCGGCTTCGAAACGAAGCTGTTCACCGGCATAGAGGTTCGAGACGGTGAGACGACCACGCTTGACGTCGAACTGGCTGAAGCCGTCCTTTCTGCCGAGGATGAAGTTGTCGTCATCGGTGAACGGCCGCTCATGGATGTCGAGCAGGCTTCGAGCAGTTCGGCCATCTCGCGTACCGAGCTCGAGATCGCTCCGATCAGGGGCGTCGAGCAGGCGGTTGCGACACAGGTTGGCGTCGTGCGAGACCCAACCGGTCTCTACATTCGCGGTGGTCGTGCTGAAGAAACGGGCTTCATCGTAGATGGGGTGTCCGCAAAGGATCCGCTTGCCGGTACCGGATTCGGTCTAGACATCGGTTCAAACTCATTTGAAGAGATTGAGGTAACTACCGGCGGCGTAGGAGCCGAATACGGTGACGTTACCTCGGGCGTCGTGTCGGTCACAACCCAGGACGGCGGCGATACGTTCCGTGGATTCGTCGGCCACAAGCGGGACAACTTCGGGTTCAACTCCGACAACTCGTCGAACTTCATGGAGGACGTCTATGAGTTCAACCTCAGCGGACCGATCGTCAAGAGGAAACTGACCTTCTTCGTCTCCGGGCAAGGACAATTCTCCGACGGGTTCACCCGCCAGACATCGGTACCGGACCAGCTCCGATCCTCGATGCTCTCGGGAACGACGCTGATGCCGCGCGCTGCGAATCGATGGAACGGTATCGGCAAGTTGACCTACCAGGTCAAGTCCGGAATGCGTCTGCAAGGTTCGTATCAGCGCTCTCTCTCCATAAATCAGAATACGCGTTCGCTCCAGGTAACGGGTAATGATGCCGTTGTCGCGCCCGGGTTTCAGTACGCGTTCGTGCTGCAACCGGACAACGCAAACACGTTTGCGCATGACAACATCGTGACGTACCTGAAGTGGTCACATGTGCTGAGTGAGCGATCGTTTTACGATGTCCAGGTCAGTCGTCTCTTTACCAGGCTTCGCGCGGACGCAAACGGTCGGAATTGGCGACCGGCGAACGTCGACAGCGAACTCGACCCGGAGAGCGTGGTCCCGTACCCGGCGACTCCTTTCGTTGACGAAAACGGGAATCCGTACAACCCGAACGCGTTGTTTGTACTGCCGGGGCCAGGCTTCATCAACAACGGCGGCATTGCTACGCGCTTCCACGATCATTTCGCCGAAGAGTACACGCTTCGTGCCACCTATACCGTCTTCTCGTCAAGTAAAGACAACCGTACCACGGTAGGATTCGAAGCCAAGCTGAATGACTATCAGTGGATCGACGTCATCCGACCATGGGTGGGCGCACCTATTGGTGACGAAGAGGGAACGTCCACTGGTCGACTCGGCGAGAGCTCGGACGTCTGGCGGGTAAAGCCCAGACGTGGAGGGATTTTCGGCACGCATCAGATCCGTTACCGCGGGCTCATTGCCAACGCGGGCCTCCGGTTTGAATACTGGGCGCCGGGCAAATACGTGGATGATCTCGTTGAGGACCCGCTTGCCCCAATCCTCGATTCTGTGCGAGACGCGTACCGAAACGACACGGTGAAGCTGCTGGGGCTGCGCTATAAGTTCCGGCTACTTCCCAAGCTCCGAGTCTCGTTCCCGATTCAGGAGAACCGGGTCATGTACTTTAATTACGGTCACTCGACTCGAATTCCGCATCCGACATTCGTTTATACCGGACTTGACCCGTACTACCAGGACCGCTCGTTCTTCGCCGACCTCGGGAATCCGGATCTGGATCCGGAAGTCGACATCTCGTACGAAATCGGGTTGCGAAATCAGTTCTCCAGCAACGACGTGCTGAACTTCGTCGCGTTCTGGAGGGACAAGTTCGATTTCATCACCGTTGAGAGTGTGATCATCCGCGACCAGACCGGTCGCGAGACGACACGCGCCTTCCGTGTGAACGGCGACTTTGCCCGTGTTCGAGGAATCGAACTGAGTTATCTGAAGCGAATCGGAAACTGGTTCGAAGGTCGGGCCTCCGGCTCGTTCTCTCGCGCCACGGGCTTAAGTTCCACGAATAACGATGCGTTGTCCCAATTCCTGGCAAGAGGTGACATCGACAATACGTTTGAAACGCCGTTGGCGTGGGACCGGCCGATCGACCTCAAATCCTCGGTCACGCTGTCACACGACAAGGAGCGCCCGGTCCTCGGCATCCCCGGACTCAACCGAATTCGATTATACGTTGCCGGGACATTCCGGAGCGGCCAGCGCTATACCCCCGTCGCGTTTACCGGCTATCAGCAGAACCCAATTACCGGCGAGCGGGACTGGCGACCGATATACGAGACCGTTCAGGATCCCTCCCAGCGATTCTCCAAGCTCGGCGCACCGTGGCTCTGGTTCGACCTGAACCTTCAGCGTTCAATCACCGTCGGCAAGTCGGACCTGCGCGTGTCGCTTGAAGTAACCAATGTTCTCAACCAGAAGAACAGCGTGATTGTTAATCCGGTGACCGGCAAGGCTTACCCGGATCTTGATGTCACAACGACAGATTTCGTCGCCCTTCGGGGAGACAGTGACTATGACGTTCCGAACGGGACCCGGGACCTTCGCTACGAAGATCCTCGCAGCTCCGGACTTCCGCCGCTTAACCCGGCCCGTTTCCTCCCACAACGACACGTCGTTCTTGGAATTTCGTATCGGTTCTAGATGACGCCTCGAATGCCACATATCGTCCGATACCGAGTCCTTCTGTTGCTAGCGGTCGTTGGAGCTTTCGGACTCGCCCGTTCCGGAACCGCACAGATCCTTCCCTCCTTCGGCGGCGACAGAGCCGGTACGTCAGGATTCCAGTTTCTGAAAATCCCGGTTGACCCGCGTGGTGCCGCTCTCGGTGAAAGTGCTGTATCGAATTCATCTGATGCCAATGCCTTGTTCTGGAATCCAGCGATGGCTTCTCTCGCCGACGGACCTACGATTGCCTTGAGTGCGGCACGATATTTTGCAGATGTTCGGTTGCAGTACGCGGCCGTCACCTATCCCTTTGGTGGAAGTGGCATGACAGTTGGCCTCAACGTGCTGTCCATGAATTCTGGAAGCATGAACGTGACCACGGAGTTCGAGCCGTTCGGTACTGGAGAAACGTTCGAACTGATCGACCTTTCTGCTGGGCTCACGATTGCGCAGTCATTGACCGACCTCTTCAGCTATGGAGTCACCGCGAAGTATGTCCGCGAGAGTGTCGCAGGCGTCAGTGCTACGGCGGCGCTGTTCGACCTTGGCGTCTTCTATAAGGTCGGAACAACGGGAGCCCAGATGGGAGTTGCGGTCCGGAACTTTGGTCCAGATGCGACCGTCGGCGGGGAGATCTCGCGAACAACTATCGGCACCGACCCTGTGGTCGTGGAATCTGATTTTGAGTCCATTACCCCGCCGACAACGTTCCTGCTTGGAGCCACATACGACATTCTCCCAGCCGGATCCACAAATAACCTGCGTGTTACGGCGCAGTTGAATAATCCGAACGACAACGCAGAGAATTGGAACGTCGGTCTCGAATACGTGTGGTCAAGTTCGCTTATGCTGCGCACCGGGTATCGCTTCGGACTGGAAGAGCGCGTCGTACCGAGTCTGGGAATCGGCCTCGCCACGAATAGACTGGTCGGCAATCTGCGTATCGACTACAGCTTCAACACGCTGACACGTCTCGGTGCCGTACATCGAGTCGGCCTCAATATCGGTCTTTGATCTATCGTGAAACTTCAACCGTCGATAAGTTTTTTCTGTGCAGTCCTGGTGACACTCCTTGCGACGGGGTGCGACATGTTCGGCGAAAAATCGGATCCTGTTACGGATGAGATCTTTGTCGCCGGTCGCTCTGATCCGCAGCTTCTGGACGAAGTTGAATACGTTCCTCTGTATCCGTTCTTCACGCGTTCGGCAAGTGGAGGTAATTTCGACGCGCCGAGCGATGTCTATGTGGGATTCGATGAGTTTGTGTACGTCACGGATCGACGTGGCGTGCACGTGCTCGAGTCCTCGGGACGACCGGCAACGTTTTATCCGATCGATGGTGGTGCGACGGCAGTTGTGCAGGACCGACTACTCAACCTTTATGTTGTTTCGAGACGGGACACCCTGATCGATGGGCGGACGTGGAATCTTCCCGCCGTCCTGAAAGTCTCCGGACTGCCGTTTGGCACTCCCCGAATCGAGAATATCATCTGGCATCCCTTTTCGGACGATACGCGCCAGCGACGCAGCCCCGAAGACGCCGATGAGTTGGTCGAGTTCACCGACGTGGGTGTGCTCTGGGACAATTCGGTCTATGTCTCCCGTCGGGGTCCCAACAACCAGTCAAACAGTGTACTCGCTCCCCACAACGCGATACTTGAGTTCAACCAGGACGGGATCAACACAATTCGAATACCGCTCAACCCGACAGTTGCAAACCTCCGCTCGGCAATCAGCCCTTCGGCCGTGGCTACTTATGTCCAGCCGCCTCAGCGCGAGTCGTTCGCGCAGGAGAAACACTTTATTCTTGCCCAGGCACCGGACAACCAGCAGCTCCAATACAGCGTCCTATCGATCCGCGCCGTGGTAACCACTGACGGGATCGAGTATCGCCCTGATACCGACATGTTGCAGCAGGCGTCAATCCCGGATCGGGGCAATGGCTTTTTGTACGACGAATTCAAGTTCAACGACCCCAGCGACATCGCGATTGCCGGCGACAATACCCAATACATCTACGTACTTGATGCGGCGAAGGATAGCCTGTTCGTCTTCACCTCGAACGGAATAGAGGGTGTCGCGCCGCCGCCGGGAGCGAATTCCACCATTCCTGTCGTTGTCTCCTTTGGCGGAACGGGCGACGGCTCCAATCAATTCAACAACCCGCAGGGTGTCGCGTATTCAAATCAGATCGTGTACGTGGCCGATACTGGCAACAACCGCATATCACGATTCCGCCTCAACACTGATTTTGAATGACCAATCGGCCTGATTCACAAACACCGACGTCCCTCCCCTCCAGCAACTTAGCCAGGATTCACCGGTCACTGGGCGCGTTATGTCACCCTCTGGCAGCACTCGTCGCGTTGATCGCCCTCGCGCCGACATCCGTTTTCGCGCAGTCGCTCCCGCCAAAGGGCTCTCCCGACACGTTTGACATCGCTACCTGGAATATCGAGTGGTTCGGCGCCGCACTGGGCCCCTCTAATGACGAACTCCAGTTCAACAACGTCCTCAAAGTGATCCGATCGGCCGACATCGATCTTTGGGCCTTGCAGGAAGTGTCGGATCCGGATGATTTTCAACGACTGCTGGACTCCCTCGGCACGGGCTACGATGGCTACCTCGCGACGTACAGCCAGCAACAGAAGACGGCCTTCCTCTTCAAGACCGATGTTATCACCGTTCGCTCCGTTAAGCACGTCCTCGAGAGCTTCGAAGATGACTTCGCAGGTCGACCGCCGCTCGAACTCGAGGCGACAGTGGCCGCCGACCCGAACAGGACCGTGACGCTTATCACCGTCCACATGAAGGCGAATTCTGAGCTTGCCTCGTACGAAAAGCGCCTTGCCGCAGCCGGACGACTGAAGAACCACGTCGATTTCACCTCGCTCAACTCCGAGATGGTCATTCTGCTCGGCGACTTCAACGACCTGCTGATCGGTTCAATCACCTCGGGGCAGGTAAGTCCGTACAAAGCCTTTACTGACGACGGAGCAGATTATCTCTTCGCAACCGAAGACCTCGCGCGCGACGGACGAAGCACGTATTGCGGAAACAACTGCTCCAGTGGATCCGCAATCGACCACATTCTGATGACGAATGAGCTCTTCGGGCCCTACATCGATGCATCCGTCGACAACTACGACGAAGTCCTGGCTGCAATTCCCGGATACCTGTCGAACACCTCGGACCATCTGCCGGTGTTTGCGCGATTCGAACTCGACACGCAATCCGCTGTCGAAAACGATGAACCGCATTCGGGTGCCGTCGTCTCGCTGTATCCGAATCCAGCATCCGGGTTTGTGAACGTTGCCGTGACGGCAACCACGCCCCAGCGCTTCGAGGCCGCGGCGTTCGACCTCCTCGGACGGGAGGTGTTCACGTGGAACGTGACCGATAACGAATCCGCCTCCTCCATCTCGCTCGACCTGTCCGGAGTGGCTCCGGGCGTCTACCTCGTCCGCGTCTCGTGGGATGGCGGATCGGACGTCCGCGTTCTGACGGTCACGCGATAGCCCGATGCGATCGGAACAGGGAATCGGCGCTAAAACGCCCTAACGAACAAAGCCCCGACTCCTGTTGGAGCCGGGGCCGAAGGGCGGAAGCAAATCTGAGGTATCCTAGTTTTCTGTTGTCTTCTGGTTGTATTCGAACCAGATCAACATGGCATCAACGTTCTTGCCGAACGGACAACCCGCTTCGCGGTATTCCTCGAGGGCGGTCCTGAAAAACGTTGTGAGGAATCGGCGCAGATGCGGTGCGTTTCCACGCCGCGTGCTGCTCTGGGGCTTGTAGTCTTCGTTAAGCATTACAACTGTCGGTTTGAACGCGATAAAACCTTTATCGGCATTCGACCCGATTCCTATAGACCGGACAGACTCAGGAAATCAGGTGCTGCCGACCACCCCAATCGCCGTCTGCGCCGCAAACGGGCAGCATTTCACGCTTCTAGTCCTCAAGGCCGTACGCCCGCTTGACTTCCTCCCAGTTTGAATAATCGATGGAGTTCTTTCCCGCGAGAAACGCCTCGATAACAACGGCCTTCATTTCGCGATCCGGGACCGCATCCGCCGGAAGCAGGTCGATGTCGATGGATGATTCGTAGAATGGCTCCACAAATCCGTCGTCGTACCCGAAATTGATCGCTACCGTGTAGTCGACGGCATCAAGGTCCGGGTCGGCGGATTCAACGCCATACGTGAACGGCATGGCGGTCCAGGTCCCCTGATCCCTGAAAAACATCAGAACTGCGCCATCGTCTGTTACCGAAGGAGTAATGGACGGTACGTCAAACTGAGCGGAAGCCACCGTGCCATTTATGATGGCATTATCCAGTGAAAACGTGAAATTGACGCTGTGAACGTTGACAATTCCGTCCCTCCCGTCTCGCCCGTCGTCTCCGCGCGGGCCAACCGGGCCGCCAGCATCGCAGCCGGCAAATACGACTACGGAAAGCAGTGCAATCGCTGCAAGGTGAATTCTGCGTATCCGTTCCATTCCGATACCTCCTTCTTAATCCATTTTGTGATGCGCGTCTGACGGCCGTGTTTTAGCGGCCCCGCCGACTGCGTTCTGACCACCTGCTTTCAAACGCCGGTCCTCAATCCTGCGCTGCACCGAAACAAGCCGAAATTGGCCAATCGGCCCCGAAATCGCCGAAAGTTTGTATATTATTCTATACACACCTGGTCTTCAGCAGTCGTCGGTGGTACCTCCAGACCGACGAGATTGCATCAATAGCGGAAAGCATGGCTGCGCAACCAAATCGGATTGTTGTCGACAACACGAAGCAGGAATTGACCATCGAGTGGAAAGACGGTCACAAATCCGCGTACGGGCTCGACGGGCTCCGTGCGGCGTGTCCGTGCGCTGAGTGTGCAGGGGGACATGAGAACATGGGCGGCCTTCCCGACCCCGAAGTCTTCACGCGCCCACCGCGCCAGAAATGGACGAAAATCCGCCTTGAGGCAGTGGGGTCGTACGCGCTCCGGATCACATGGGACGATGGGCACGACGCCGGGATCTACTCCTGGGAACGACTACGGTCAATCTGCCCGTGCTGCCGCACCGTCTAGATCGACTCCCTCTCGCCAACGTCGCGCAACGACGCAATGGGCTCGAGGTCTACAATGCTTGCGCCGGCATGCACCGCCAGTTCCTCTCGCATCCAGTGGTGGCAGGTGAACACGATCACCTGGCGTTGCTCCGCCAGCTTCCGAAGCATGGGATACACCTCCATCCTCCTCGTCCGATCCCAGTTTACAAAGACTTCGTCGAGAAGAACGGGCAGCCGTTCTCCGTGCTGATCGAGATGATCGATAATCGCGAATCGGACGGCGAGGAAAATCTGGTCAAGTGTGCCCTGGCTCAGTGACTTGTCGACCGCGAACACACGCCCCGTGTGGTCCACCACGTCCCAACGGCCACTCTCTCTGGAATTCAAACGCGTCCAGCGGCCACCGGTGATTGTCTCGATATACCGCGAGGCTCGAGACACCACATCCGGCTGATGGGTCTCCCGATAACGTCGGTCGGCAACTCGTACGATGTTGCGAAGCAGAATCAGTTGATCCCGGTTCTCTCTGGCACCGACCAACTCCGATCGCAACGAAGCCAACTCATCTTCAACGGACTCCAGACGTTCCCCAGCAGACAGAACTTCTCGACGTGCGCGCTTGTGCTCGAGCTCCTCAACCAGGCGCCGCTCGGCCGAATGGCCCTGCGTGAGCCGCATTCTCATCTCATCAATCTTGACGTGGACTTGTTCGGCGGATTCAAGAAGTGCGCGAGCCTTGTCGGACTCGTCCTTTCCGTAGGCAGCAACGCGCTCGTTCAGCAGGTTCGCCTCATCGGATGCCTTCCTCGTCTCATGCACAAGTCGGATCCCTGCACTGACATCCCCAGCGCCGAGCGCTGCGAGCATTGCGACGATCTTGTCATGCCGGCCGCCGATGTCGTCCAGCCGGGATTCAATCGTCTGCTCCTGTACGCGGATCGGTTTCAACTCCGCTTCAGCAATTGCAGCACGGTCTCGAATCCGAATTGACTCGGCAACAGAACCACTGAGCGCACGAACGGCATCGACAACTCCGGACGGCTTTTCGTGCAGGAAAACACTCAGCCGATCAACTTCCGATTCGAACTCGCTGGTTCGACTCTCGATTTCTCGCAGCCGATCGTTGCACGCAGAAACGTCATTGCGGTGGGCTAACAGATCGCGAAGATCACGCACCTGGCTGTCCGATATCACGGCTGCCTCGACCTGAGGCCCAAGCCTACGAAGTATCGTCTGCAGCGATTCGATCCGGCGAGTCAGATCAGCCTCGACCGACGCTTCGCCGAGCACCTCCAGTTCGCGTGACGACCGCCTCAAGCGTGCGAGCCCGACACCCGCGGAAAGGAATCCGATCCCAAACAACAGGACTCCGACGAGGTTCAGCCAGAAAGAATCCGTTCGCAAATTGAAAGCCACCAGGACGCCGGAAATCAACACGGTAGCGATGCCTGCGAACAGCAGGACGCGACCGTCTGTTCGCCGGGACATCACGGAAGCAGCTTCACGTCGAATGTCTGCCAGGCGGAGTCGAATTCGATCCCGCTCTTCGACCGCAGCTCCAATTTCGTCGACAAGGACGGTGCTCAGGTCGGAAGTCTCACCGAGATCCCAGTCGCCGAGCTCCGCAGCCGCCTGTTTCGATCTGGCGACTTGCTCCTCGAGTCGGGATCGTTCGGAACAATCGAACTGGTATTGTGAAAGGTGCCCCAGCAACGAATCAATTGTAGACTTCTTGTCAAGAACCGCAACAACATCATCGCGAAACGCTGCGATCGCGACTTCCGCGCGCTCTTTCCGTCGACGAACCTCCTGCAGGTTGTCGCGCAACTCATCCCGTTGCTCGGACAGCCGGTGGACCTCATGCCGCGGATCCGAGGGCAGTGATTCAATCTCGGGCAACCTGGAAGACAGCATCGAAACAACTGCGAGCCTTCGTAAGTCCGCGACAATCGGTTGAAGCCGAACAAGGTTCTCCAGGGATGCGGCATCCTCGCGGACGGATTCGCGGGTTGCCAGGAGCTCTCTCTCGAGTACCGGAATCTCCTTGTGAAGGTCTGCAAGCTCACGTTCGCCCAGTCGTACCTCTTCTCTGCGACGAAGCGCAGCATCAATCCGCTCTCTGATGACCGTACTCAGCGGATTCCCCCGATTGTCCGCTCTCCAGAGTTTTTTCGACTCTGCCTCCAGTTCGGCGACCACTTCGTGCGCGGGTCTCACATGATCGAAACGCATGGCCCCAAGCAGTGCGTCACGGACCTCCCCGTATAACAACTTGTCGAAGTCAATCAGATCATAGAGCGTCAAGGCATGAACCTTCTCGAAGACTCTCCGCGACGCAAGGTGGAGGTGTGGCACGGGCGCGTTGCCGATCTCCACTTCTTGCGAGAACAAGCCCGCGACCGAATACAACGTTCCTGTGGGTCGCTTGTCAACGCTCCTCTTGACGACGTGCTCTGAGTCGTCATCCAGTCGATATCGAAGTCGGCCCGCGATGCGACGCCCTCCGGGGGGATCAAACTGTTCGCGATTAGCACTCCGATCCGGCAGCCCGAACAACATCATGACGAGGAACGACTGAAGCGTGCTCTTCCCCGCCTCGTTCGGACCGGAGAAGCAGACAAGACCGGGATCGAAATCTGTCAGAATCCGATCTGTCAACTGGCCGAAGGCGGATATGTCTGCCGAGAGGATTCTCATTCAAGAACGTCCAATTTCGGTGCGGACCACGAGTCGCTGGGCCAGTCTGTTTTCCAATCGATCAAGGTCGAGGTCCCGCGCCAGCAGCCCCCCACTCTCCGGCGCCCCGATGTCGGCAAGCAGGTCCGGATGCGCCTCTGCAACCGATTCGATCCCGTTCTCCCGTATCGTGTCGATCAGTCGGAGCGCCTCACCGAGAACGGTCGGCTCGTTACGAAGCGCACCGAGATCGATCCGCGGATAGACGTGTCCCGTTTCGATCTCGAGTCCTTCGAGCTCAAATTCCGCCATCCAGCGATCGACCAATGCCGCCAGCTCATCGTCATCCTGGAGTTCTGAATAGAGTGCTGTTGGTCCCCGAAGAATCAAGCGGACCGCAAAAGAGGCGGTCACGTTCGATTCGCGGCATTCCTGGAGTCGCGAGGCTATGACAGATTCGAGCTCAGACAGCGAGTCGGGAAGCTCGACGATGGCAACCTCGTCCCAGACGAGTTTCGCAAACGGGACAAACTCCGTACGCAAAAATCCGGACGCATCGATCGAAACAAGATAACCGCCCCTCGGGCCGCCCTCCTTATGGTGGCGTCCCTGGATACAGCCCGCATAAAATGCGTTTACTCCGCCGATCTGCCCCGGCACGTGAATATGGCCAAGCGCCCAATAGCTGTAATTCTTGTGCCGAAGATCCGCGGCAGTACATGGCGCATAGCGTTCATGTACGGAATCACCAACGGCAGACATTGCCGTTCGGACCGCTCCCGTCGGCGACGTCACCATCGCGTGTACAAGACCGATGTGCGGAGCGCTGCCGTCAGATCGCGGAAATGACGCCACGATGTTCTCTCGAACTGCCGGCGATTCATGCGCGGCTCCGACAATCTTGATCGGCCCACTATCAGTTGTGATCTGGACGGTTTCGGGTGTCTGCGATCGGAAGAAATGGACGTTGTCCGGCCAATCGATGGTGCGCCCACTATTCATAGCGGCGACACTGTCATGGTTGCCGGGTGAAACAAAAACCCGAATATCGTTCGTCTTCAACCGGTGGAACTGTGTGCGCAGAAACAGTTCGGTCTCGAGAGCAACCGAACCCGAATCAAAAAGATCGCCGGCTATCAACACAGCGTCAACTTCTTCATGTATCGCAAACGACACCGCGGCTTCGAATGCAGCAGAGGTTGCCTGTCGAAGCAGCGCTCTCAGGCGCCCATCCTTGCTTCGCAACGGTGCGCCGAAATGGATATCCGCGATATGGAGCAGTTGAGCCATGATTGAAAGGTACCAACGTGCTGTGACAAGGGTGTGTCACAACGCATCTGAACGTGTTACGCGGCGGTGGTCGGTGGTGGCCGACTTGATACACGATTACGCCGTATTCAGATCCACCGCAAGATATTCGGATTCGTCGACCAGCCAGAGACCGGCCGAGGCGACCGGCTCGCCCGTAATCATCTGCCATTTCGCGGCATACAACCGGACCTGCGGTCCATAGTAGGTGAGCAGCCGTTCCCTGTCGCCTTCCAATGAGACGCGATCCGTCTTGTAGTCAACAATGTGCCAGCCCGCGTCATCACGATAGATGAGGTCAATGACCCCGGACGTGACGACCACGTTCGGGGCATCACCGCCGCCCGCAGCGAATGGAACCTCCGTATAAAGAGCGGCAGCTCCTCTCGCCTTCCGAAGAATTGACGAGCTCTCAAATTGCTTCACAGCATCCGTCGCTGCCGCGATAAGATCTCGCTTTCGCGCGGGACCTCCCGGATGGTCTCGGAAGCGCCCCTCGATGTAGCCCGCAGGTTTGGGCAGACGCCCTTCCGAAACTTCCTGCAACAGTCGGTGGACGATCCGACCATACCGTGTGCCCATTCCTCCTTCCGTGACGCCACTTCCCTTCGGAGTTGACGACTCCGCGGCCCGCCCCTGCCCGGAATCGTCGTGGTCCATCTCGGTGTCGTGTCCCGACGCGATCGACAGCTCGTACGACGGCACGCGTGCCTGATCCAAACGCCTTTGCCGCTCGCGCACCTTGATAGCCAGCGGGCGGGGCTCATCCCGTTGATGAGGTGGCAAGTCAACGTGCGGAATCTGCAACTCCGGCACGCCCGAGAGACAGCTCGTAAGATCTCCCCAGACCCCCCGCGTTCTGGTACTCGATTCGTACGCGCCGGCGACAAGCAGACGCTTCGCCCGCGTCGCCGCCACATAAGTCAAACGCGTCTGCTCCGCGGCCAGAAACCCGAGTTCGCGTTCGTCGTCATCCGACCAACCTGGCGGCGCTCCGATCAACTTGCTGTCACGATAAAGCGGAAGCGACAGCCGCGGCTCACCGTCGAGTCTCGCAAGGTGAAACGAATTCGGCATCGGACGATCTGAATCCGCGGCGTCTACGAGGAACACCACATCTGCCTCCAGACCTTTCGCCTGATGAATATTAAGGATGCGCACAACATCAGGCCGACCGACGTCGAGCGTCATGCCCTCGATGGCCTTTACGTCGTCGATCATCAGGTCCTTGAACTGCTTCACGATCTCCACCCATCCCAGCCCCTGCTGATCCCACATCCGCACAAACGACAGAACCCGAAACAAACTGCCCGCCCGATACGAACCGCTACCCTGGGAGGCCGCAAAGGGGATCAGGCCAAGCCTGTCGATGATCCTCTCAAACGCCGCGCCGGCAGCAAGCGATGCCAGGTCGTCCTCGGCGTATCGCAACATGGTCCTCGCATTTCCGATACGTTCTGCCAACCCTTGAGGAAGGCCGTCCGGAAGGTCACCGTAATACGAAAAACGACCGTCCCGACATTTGTACGCGTACAGGTCGGCATCCGATAGTCCGACAAGCGGACCCCTGAGGTACGCAAAGAACTTGACGGCGTCGTCAGGATACAGCAGCACTTCCAGGAAGCCGATCAAGGTGGAAAGCTCCGGCAGTGCTCCGAGCGAATCCCCACCGGTGAGGTCATAGGGAATTCCACGCCGCTCCATCGCCGCGGCATAGGTCGACAGTCGCTTCCGCCGTCTCGAAATCAGCATGAACGATCCGGGCGTCACGTCACCAGGAAGAACGGCGTCTGCATGCTCTCCATTAAATTCTGTCTTGCCATTAACCGCCGCGTGAATAAACTCTGCGATGAGCTCAGCCTCGCGCTCTGCTTTTTCGTCGATCCGTCCGTGCTTCTCGAGCGGCAAACGACGAACACAGAAAGGGTCATCGCCATCAGCCAGCCACGGTGACAGTGGAGCGAATGACGCCTGGAACGATGGATCCGAATCATCGAACAGGACGCGGTACGAATCGTTGATCTGCCGACAAAGGTTGCCGAGACTTCGGAAACTCGTAGTCAGCTCCACCACCAGTCCACCGCTTTCCCGTACAATAGCGACGACGGCCCGAAACACCTCAATGTCCGCTCGACGAAAGCGATAAATCGACTGCTTCTCGTCACCGACGATGAACAGCGATCCGGGGACGGGGACGCATCGCATCCAGTCTGTTTCATCCGGATCGTTGCTCGTCAGCAGCAACAGCATCTCCGCCTGAAGTGGATCCGTATCCTGAAACTCGTCGACGAACAGTGTGATGAATCGTGAGCGGAAGTGCCGTCGAACACTCCGGCGCGTCTTGAGCATCTCAACCGTGATTTCCAGTAGATCCTGGAACGTGACGAGGTTTCGGTCTCTTCTGTAACGCGTGTAAAAGCGCTGTGCGTCGTCAACGATTGGAGCGGCAAGCGAATACACGTACTCGCGCCATTGGGTAACGACCGGTTCCAGTGACGCGACAAGAGCCGGCACCAGCTTGTCACGCAAATTGCGCGCAAACGCTGAGTCCGGCCATCGGTTCAACGTCACGGTTCGTGAACCGGAGAGCCCTCCGTGCACGAGAAGGACGAATTCGATCTGGTCGTTGAAGGACGCGAGCCCGCGGTTCTGTAGGAAGAAGTCTGCCCGTCGGACGATCTGCGCGACGTGATCCATTGTGCCCCTTTCGGCGGGCAGCTTCTCGGCCACGTGCTGAACAAAAAGCGCTGCCGCCTCCACTGCGGCGGCCACATCAGGCTTCCGCGTGTCGCAGTCCTTGAGTGAAACCTCCGAAAACGAAACGCGCGTCTGAAAAAAAGAGAACAGGTCTTCCAGGGCGATTCCAGTATCGAGGAAGGCCGAAAGCGCCGGGGAATCACGAGCGTAGTAGTCCTCGATGAAGGCGTCCCACGCCTCACGCTGGGTCGACGCCTCGTCTCGTTCATCCAACTCGGTGAAGTCAGGGCTGAGTCCGGCGTCAAGCGGACGTTCGCGCAGAAGTCGGGCACAGAACGCGTGGATGGTACCGATGAAACACTGGTCCACATCGCCGAGCGCAACCCGGAGTCTGCCGCTTTCCCCTGGGCTGCGGTCTGTCTCGTCGGCGGCCTTCTGCAGACGTCTCGCAAACCGCGTCTTCATCTCACCGGCTGCCTTGCGAGTAAACGTGATGGCCGCCATTGATTGCACACTTGCGTTGCCCGAAGCGACCGTAGCGACCATCCGTTCGATCAGCTCGTGCGTCTTCCCCGCTCCGGCCCCCGCCAGGACAACAACGTTCTTGTCGAGTACCGTGGCGATCTCAAGACGCGCCTGCGCGTCGACGAGCTGGGGGCCGTGCGAGACGCTCCCGTCCGGCAGCTCCGACGGTGTCGCAAACAGGTCGATCTGTCCGGCGTCCTTCTTCACGAAATCCGCTCCGCCCAATTCCGTACAGCAGCCAGGGCTTCGTCTTCGTCGTTAAACAAGGCCTGCTCCGGCAGGTCCTTCGGCTCCCGGCGTTCCGAGGCGCAGATGTTCCGATAGTCGCAGATGTTGCAGGCAACCTCATTCTTTGCCTGCAGGTGTGGAAACGCGCCGAGGGCTGTCATTCGGACGAGGGGTCGCAACCGATCGGCGACGTCCGAACGCGAAGGTGGGGGTGCCGAGATCCGCTCACCGAGTCCCCGACCACTCGTAAAGAAGTAGCCGGATCGAGAAACGGGCAGCCCGTCAGCGGGCTGCAGCAGGTCGGCCCATACGTAGGCGTACAACGCCCACTGAAGATGCAGCACCTGATCCAGAAGGCCGGCGCTGAAGGGCTGCGACGAGCCGGACTTGTAGTCCCAGATTTCGTAACCCTCGGCGGCACGATCAACCCGGTCGATGGATCCTCGAAGCCGAAGTAGAATGTCGTCGGCCAGTCGAAGTGGTGCTGTAGTGTGCGCGTCGAATCCAAATTGAGCTTCGAAGGCGACGGGCTGCGAATCCCTCCTCGATTCCGATCCGAGGAAAACAGTGAGAGCCTGTTCCAGCAAGGCTCGCTCTCGTGCGAACGCCGCTTCGCCGGCCGGAGCCACGAAGGATTGCCACTTGGCCAGCTTATCATCAAGCATTGCCTGCATCAGGACGGTACCAGCCGTCAGATCAGGGCGTTGTCCTCGTGCCGCGACCTCAGTCATAAAATCGCAGAGCAGTTCGTGAAGGAGGTTTCCAAACTGCAGGTTTGACAGCCATCTCCCTGGCCGACGTTCGACTTCATCGGGAGGGCGTACGCGCAGAATGCGCTGGACAAAGTGCTGGTACGGACAGCGGGCCAATCGCTCGAGCGCCGAAGCAGACAGCACCCAGTTCGGCCCGCGTACATCGAGCTCGGGCGTCGGAATGCCGAGGTAGCCGGAGTATTCGCTGAGTACCGTTTGGCTTCGCAGCACCTGTGCCTTCGCGCCGGCTGCCATCCACGGAAAGTGTGTGGCCGCGTGTCGATCGTAGTCAAGCGAATCACGCTCCGACAGCACCGCGCCGCTGTCCGACAGCACCTCCGTCGTCGACCCGAGTGCACGATCGACCACATCAACCTTCCGCTCACGAAGAAACGAATCCAGCGTTGTCGACCAGTCCATTTCACGACCGAAGATCGGATCCATTCTGCTTGACACAACCGACAGCGTCTCGGGTGCCCTTCTTACGGCACGACCGAATGCAGCGGTAATCTGTCGGCTGCGAGCGGTGGATGTCTGCAACGATTCGGAGATTTTGCGGCGCTCTTCATCGAGCAGTACGGGGTCGTCAATCGCTCCAGGCGGAAAACTCTGCTCATCCAGGCCGACGATATAGAGATGGCGGCGGCCAGAGAAGCCGGACCGATCAATCGGAACGACGTGAATGGCACCAGGTACCGAGGCCGATCGATCGATGCTTCGTCCCCGAATCAGTTCGTAGAAAAACTGAGCGAGTTCCACCAACGTGCCGTTCGAGTCGGCTTCGCCCAAACGATCAAGCTGCTCTATCAGGAGACTCACCTGTCGCGCATCGTCTTCACCTCGGACAATCACGAAGGTCTGCAGGAAGTCGGAAGACCGAGCGGCGAGTTCGCGTGCCGATGTCACGCTGCCGTCCGGCACCGACCGATACAGTGCGTCCGCGACCGTCCTTAGTCCGCCAATCGTCTCCAGTTGCGAGTCTGAAGCAAACTGATCATACGCGATCTCCTTTTCCCAGCGGCCGAGTGCGTCCTCGATTCCTTCTTTGCCCGGCCCGACCAGTCTGCGAACCAGAAAGGCACCCAGCGTGTTGGGGTACACGCGATCAATCCCGCCGATTCCTCGGAACGAAACGGAACGAGATTGCATCAGCATCGCGAGCTCGGCCGAATCCTGATTCGACGCCAGCCATCGCAGGTAGGCGAGCAGGGCCTGGCCGGGACGCGTCTGAAATATCGGGGTCCCCTCGAGGAACGAGGCCGGAAATGTGCCCCTGAGCGCGCTCGCGATCACCGGTCGGTACCGACTCGACCCGTAGGCGAGCTCCACATCGTCGAAAGACTTCCCGGTCGCGAGTATGTCAGAAAGGACGGCGTCTACCTCGTGTTCGGGAGCAAGTGCTGTCTGAGCGGCAATCGCCTTCGGTGCGGCGATCGGGCAGTCAACACGGGACCAACCTTCAAGCACGGCAAGCGCCGTTCCCGCCGGTGGCGTGTCGCCGGAATCGGAAAACACCACGTGGACATCTGCGCGAATTGAGTTCAGAAGTTTTGCCGACATCATCGAAAGTGTCACGTCACCAAAGACGATGAGGGAGGCACACTTGGGATACTCTGGGGCCAGCTCTGCGGCACGAATAAACAATGCCGCGTCGTCGTACAGACCGCCGGTAAGCAGGTACGACTCAAAGGCATCAAGTAGATCAACCAGCGGCCCCTTCTTGTCCGCACGAAGGGAAGTACGCGACAGTTCCATCGGACCGATGCCTGCCTGTCTGAGCGCATCAATGTTTCGCGCAACCGAGGCAACAAGCGGATGTCCGAAGCGAACGCCAGCAAAGAAGCTACCCGGCGAAGCGATGAGGCGCGGCAGGTTGTCGCGCAGCCATAGCTGGAGTCGGTCGCGGTGAAGCGGCAAATAGCCGGACGCCACGAGATCGGCCTCGGCGATTTCGACGGCGAGATCGCGAGGCGTCACGAAAAGGGCATTACTCCAATCAACGCCACCACGCGCAAGCGCACGTGCGAGGCTTGTACCGACCCCGTTGGGCACTACGACAAGTTTGCGCGCCGTCGGCTGGCCACGCAACAGATCTCCGAGGCTTTTCAGGCTTTGGGAGATCATAAACGGGACATGGGATCAGGTGGAAGAGAGCCAACTCAAGATAGCAACCACTACCACCAAACCGATGAGTATTGTGGTCGCAACTAGAATATCCCGCTTAACCTTTCGTTTCATGGTCGGCGATGTTCGGATACTGTACTCAGCCTATATAACAAAAAAGAGCCGCAGAATCGTCTGCGGCTCTTCGAAAAACTGGTTTCGAATCGCTAACGGCGCGAATCGTAGAGTGTTTTCAGGCGAATAAGAACACGAGTGGCCATCGTGGCGGCATTGGAGTACTCGTCCTGTGAGACCTGCGGATCGCGCAGCCCCTGTTCGAGATAATCCGCCAATTCGTCATACCAACGCTGAAGCGTCTCGAGCTCCGCGTCAATACGATCCTGGTCCTCTGCTGATGAACTGCTTTGCATTCGAGTGCTGTTTCGGCGGCCGCCTCAGCCGCTGCGGGTGGATCCGGTGTAATTCAGGCCGACATAGATACCCATACAATCGGTGCATAATCGGGCCTACTTAACAGAGTGGACGGATATTTTTTCGATCTTCGGGTGTTCGTCAGGATGCCTGATCAGCCGTTCATCCCCCTATTCAGATCAAATCATTGGTAAATGGCCAAGAGTGCGCAAATGGTTCAGGTGGGCCCGCGCCAGGTCGAACTCACGAACCTGTCGAAGGTGCTGTTTCCGGACGACGGAATCATCAAGGCCGAGATCATCGAGTACTATTTGAAGATCGCGCCGACCCTCCTCCGACACATCAAGGGCAGAGCGCTTTCGCTGGTTCGGTATCCGGACGGGATCTATGGTGAATCGTTCTTCCAGAAAAACCGACCGGATTGGGCGCCGGACTGGGTGGAGTACGTCACGATCGGCGACGAGGAGAAATCACTCGACTACATGCTGGCGACGGAAGAGGCGACGCTTGTCTGGCTGGCGAACCTCGCGTGCATTGAGATGCACCAGATTCACTCGCGCACGCCGAATATCGATAAGCCTGACTACATGGTGTTCGACATCGATCCGCCTGAAGGTTTCAATTTCAGGGATGTCGTCGAGATCGCACTGGATCTGCGGGCGCATGTTGATTCGTTTGGATATACAACTTTCGCGAAGACGAGTGGAAAAAAGGGAATCCACGTCGTCGCACCGATTGAACCGGAGTGGCCGTTCTCGCGCGTCTTCGAAGACATCAGCGCAATCGCCAAACCGTTTGTCCAGCAGCACTCTTCTCGCCTGACGCTGAAGATCAGCAAGAACGCCAGACAGGGAAAGGTGCTCGTCGACATCTATCGCAATCGCGCGACCCAGTCTATCGTTTCGGCGTACAGCCTCCGCGCGGCGGCCGGGGCACCGGTGTCCATGCCGATTCATTGGGACGATCTTGAAAGGCTGGAAGACCCGTCGGATTTCAACCTTCACACGGTCCTCCCGCATATTCTAACCAACGGCGACGCCTGGGAGGGCATTCGTGCGTTTGCAGTCCCGATCCATACCGAACGTCCTACGGTCGTCGACGCACGAACCGTTCCCGAGTCGCGCACCTACAAGTCCCCGGCGCAACTCGACGAATACGCGAAGAAGCGATCATTTGGAAAGACACCCGAGCCGGCACCCTACGTTCCCGATGCCGAAGGCAAATCGTTCGTCGTCCATCGCCACCATGCATCGCGACTGCACTACGATCTGCGTCTGGAACAGGACGGCATTCTGAAATCATGGGCCGTCCCGCGTGGGCTTCCACCCCGCCCCGGCATCAAACGACTCGCCCTCTCCGTCGAAGATCACCCGGTTGAATACCTGACGTTCGAAGGGCGGATTCCTAAGGGCGAGTACGGTGCGGGACCGATGTGGGTATTCGCGCTCGGCAAGTATGAGATCCTGAAGCAGAAAAAGGACGGCTTCTATTTTCGTCTTCAGAGTCCGCAGCTCACGGCCGACTATCGGATCTATCACACGCGGGACAACGAGTGGCTCTGCGAACGTCTCGACCAGCCGCAGTTCGATTGGCCTGCAGAGATCATCGATCCGATGCTCGCAGACGCGTCAAGAAACCTGCCGAAGTCCGGCGACTGGATCTACGAAATGAAGTGGGATGGAATCAGGGCGATCATCTCGATTGACGAAGGGGAATTGCGTATCCACAGTCGCAACCGAAACGACATCACGCACCTGTTCCCCGAACTCAACGTTCCGGAGGCATTCTTCTCTGGATCGGCAGTCCTCGACGGCGAGATCGTCTGTCTCGATCCGGATGGACGGCCGAACTTCCGAAACGTGGTTCGGCGTCTCCACCACAACAGCGAGGCGACAATTCAGAAGGCGAGCAGGAAGCATCCGGCTTTCTGCTACCTTTTTGATTGTTTGTACCTCGACGGACGCGGGGTAACGCAGGAGCCGATGCTGAGGCGCAGGGATTGGCTCGCCGACACCGTCAAGCGCGACACGCCGTATCGCGTCAGCGAAATCGTCGAAGACGGCGCCGCGTTTTTTGAGGCCGTGAAGGCGATGGGGCTCGAGGGGGTCATCGCAAAGGACCCGGCCGGAAAATATAGCCCCGGCCGGCGAAGCCCCGTTTGGCGCAAGGTGAAGGTTCGCAACACTGCCGACTGTGTCATCATCGGATACACTCAAGGGAAAGGTGATCGCCAGAGCCTTTTCGGGGCTCTGCAGATCGCGGAAGTTGACGAAGGGTCGCTCCAATACCGAGGGAAGGTCGGGACCGGATTCGACACTGCGATGATGAAGGCGATTCTGGCGGAACTCTCGGACGTACCCACAGCTGAGCGCCCAGTCGACACGAAGCCGCCGGACGACAAGGAAACCACCTGGATCGAGCCCAGACTGTGGTGTGAGGTGCAGTTTGCCTCGATCACCAAGAACAAAACCTACCGCGAGCCTGTATTTGTGAGGATGCGGCCCGACATCGGCTAGCCGAATCGCCGTCGATCGGCCGCAACGAGCGATTCGAGGCTTTGAGGAATGATTTTGGCCCGACGTTCGACTGACACGGATTCCTTACTTTCATTTGGAAGGGACCCCCGCCCACCGCAACAACCGCACGCGCGTCATGAGAGCAATCTGGAAGGGCCACATCCGATTTTCGCTGGTTACGATTCCGATCCGAATCTACAGCGCCATCGAAGCGGCTCAGATCGTGAGTTTTAATCAGCTTCATAAGGAAGACTTCGGACGGATCGGCTACGAAAAGAAGTGCAAGAAGTGCGAGCAGGTTGTCGGCTCAGGGGACATCGTCAAGGGTTACGAGTACGAGCCGGACAAATACGTCATCATAGAAGACGAGGACTTCGCGAAACTTCGGCTGAAGTCGACGCGCATTATCGAGATCGAGGGCTTCGTTGATGCGAACGAGGTCGACCCGACGTTGTACGACTCTCCGTATTTCGCCGGACCCGACGGTCCGGTAGCCGCGAAGGCCTATGGCTTGCTGCGAGACACACTGAAAGATACCGGCAAGATGGGTATCGGCCGAGTTGTGCTGCGCGATCGCGAGAGCATCATGATGCTGACTGCGCGCGACGAGGGGCTCTTGTTGTACAAACTCCGGTTCCCGAATGAAGTGCGCAGCATCGGAGACATCCCTCAACTCGACGAAGTTCAGACGGACAAGGACCAGCTCAAATTGGCCCACACGCTTGTCGATTCGATGTCGACCTCCTTTTCCGACCTGGAATTGACGGACCGATACCGATCCGCGCTCGTCGAAATGGTTCAGGCGAAAATCGAAGGCGAAGAAGTTGTTACAGTTGAGGAAGAAGAGGCCCCTGTTGTTGACATCATGACCGCGCTCAAGCAGAGCATCGAGCAGGCCAAATCGGACAAGAAGCCGATGAAGAAGGCTGCCGGTGAGAAGGCTGCGGCAAGCGCGAAGAAATCCCGGTCATCGAAAAAGACAGGATCGTAATGGCAGTTGTCCACAGGCTTCCACCGCGGAAGCCCGAGAAGTTCGGATTCAAGAAAGCGCGTCGGACGCAGAAAACGCCTGACGTGCCGGGCCAGCTCGACATCTTTTCAGCGGCCGCTGCGGGACGCATTGTGTCGCTGCCATCGAGGCTGGGCGCGTTTGAAGAGGCGTTGATGCTCGACGAGCGGGGCAGCGAAGCGGCCGAGAAGGCCTATCGTCTGGCTATCGAAAAGGGCGACAGCCTGGCCGACGCGTACTGCAATCTCGGCATCATCCGGTATCACGCCGGCGACATCGACGAGGCGCTCCGCTGCTTCACGCAGTCACTTAAGTCGAGTCCGCAACACTTTGAGTCCCATTACAATCTGGCCAATCTTTTCTTTGATCGCGGTGACCTCGACGCGGCACGTGTTCAGTATGAGTTGGCCGCTGCCATCGACGACAGCTTTGCAAATCTGCATTTCAACCTTGGCCTGCTCCTGGCGATAGCGGAGCAGTACCGGGACGCCTTTGACGCGTTCATCCGCTACCGATCGCTGGCCCCCGAGGATGAGGGACGGATCGCGGATGATCTGCTGGCGAACCTGCGGGAGACACTGGCGCAGGTCGGATAGCTCAATGCTATGAACGACGCGCGACAAAACGCCAAGTGGTTCAACATCGGGATTCTCTCGACTGCATCGCTGCTGGCCATGTCGCTCTGGTTCTCCGCCTCGGCCGTTGTGCCGCAGCTCACGGACGAGTGGAACCTCACGAATGGCGAAAAGGCGTGGCTCA
>JAGQWL010000324.1 GCA_020437385.1 Bacteroidota bacterium | reverse complement strand
GTCGTGTTCAACGGAAGCTGCGAGCCTGACGATCTTTTCAGGTTCGAATCCGGTCGCCGGATAGACCGCAGTAACAACGAGCCTGCCCTCTGTGATCGTCCCGGTCTTGTCAAGCAGCAACCGGTCGACCCGCGCTGATCGTTCGAGTGCTTCGCCCGATCGGATCAGAATGCCGTCCTTGGCGGCACGTCCCGTGGAGGCGACAATCGCCGTCGGCGTTGCCAGCCCGAGCGCGCAAGGACAAGAAACGATCAACACGGTCACGAATCGGATCAACGCATTGTTGAACGCCGGTTCCGGGCCCGCCACAAACCAGACGATGCCTGTTACCGTCGCAATGACGAGGACGGCCGGCACAAAAACCGCTGCGATACGATCGGCAAGGTTCTGGATCGGCGCCTTCTTTCCCTGCGCCCCCGCAACAAGTTTGATGATTCGACTCAATGTCGTCGAACCACCAACACGCGTCGCCACGAACAGCAGGCTTCCACTCGTATTGAGCGTGCCCGCAAAAACAGCCGAACCCGCTGCCTTCTCGACGGGGACAGGCTCGCCCGTAAGCATGCTCTCATCAACGGCGGACGCACCCTCGATGACCGTTCCGTCAACTGGAATGCGGTCGCCCGGTCGAACACGAATCCTCTGACCTGAGCGAACCGCGGCAACGGCGACGGTCTCTTCGCCCTCAGCCGTAACGATCGTCGCTGTATCCGGTCTGAGTTCGACAAGCTGCCGAATCGCACCAGTCGTCTTCCGAGTGGAACGGTGCTCCAGGATTCTGCCGAGGAGAATCAAGGTTACGATTACAGCGGCTGCTTCAAAATAGACCGCAGGTTCAGCCCCGGCGTTGGTGAGGAAGTCCGGAAAAATTACAGCGACCAGCGAATACAGATACGCGGCACCGACGCCAACCGCCACCAGCGTATTCATGTCTGACGTCCCATGCCGCGCTGCTTTCCACGCGCCCGAAAAGAAGGGCGAGCCGGAATAAAAGACGACCGGCGTCGTGAGGAGCGCAAGCCAGAGTCCGGCATTCGCCGGGCGGAGTGCGGCAACCATCGACATCAGAAAGACGGGGACGGTGAGCAGGAGTCCCACCACGAATCGCCGGCGCAGCTCGGATGACCGCTTCCGCTGCGCCTCCATGAGGGCCTCGCCGGCGTCGTCGCCAACCGAGCGGCTCGCCTTGACGGCTTCTGCCGACGCGGTTTCAGCCAACAGCTCGGCAACGTCGGTCGGATCAAATACTCCCGGTACGTACCGGATCAGCAACGTCCCGCCTTCCATTCGGGCCTCGAGCACCCCGTTCGTGCGCTCGAAACGCTCCAGATCACCAGCGTCGTCGCCAATCGGGACCTGCATCGTTGCGGTGCGAACCTCGTAGCCGGTCTGACGGACTCGCTCCACGAGATCGGGAAGCGAACAGCCATCGGGTTCAAACTCGACAGTCGCCTCTTCCGTGGCATAGTTGACAGAGGCAGACTCGACGGATTCGATCTTTCGAAGGGAGCGCTCAATGCGGACGGCGCATGCGGAACACGTCATCCCCTCAATCGGAAGCGAGAGTGTGCTCCTGGCTGCTGTACCGCCATCGAGCGCTTTGTCGGTCAATGGATCGATCTGCACGATACGATTTCCTCTTTCAGCACGATTTCCTCATTCAGCACGATTTCCTCTTTCAGCCCCGCTCTCCGGTCGATTGTGCGCTTTCCGGTCGATTGTGCGCTGTGCCGATCTTACGCCGCGCCGCTCGCAATGTGCCCAGACGTGCACCCGGCGGCATCCGTCACGGGCGGGACTTGTTGCCAGTGTCGGCGGAGCGCCTTCGTCCGAAATCAGCGGGCCCCGAGCCTTGCTCAGGAGGCTACGGCAAGCCCTGTGGCACCGTCGAAGAAGCGAATCTTCGTGGAATCGATTCCCAGACGGATTGTCTGACCCGGTTCCGGGAGCGTCTGTGGCTCGACGCGCGCTACAACCACGTGTTCAAGAGATCGAGCATACAAGACAATTTCGTTTCCCATAGGCTCGACGACATCCAGGAGCATGTCGACACCAACGAAGCCTGGCTTCGCGCCAGACCCGAGTACTTCCAGGTTCTCCGGCCGGATGCCAAGCACCACGTCCGTGTCTTTGGCAAGCGACGGCGACGAATCCGAAATCGCACAGGTAAAAGCGTTCCCTTCAGCCCGAAAGTGAACGCCCCCATCGACAACAATCCTGCCCGGGATGAAGTTCATGGCCGGGCTACCGATGAAACCGGCGACGAACTGGTTGACGGGACGGTTGTAGAGTTCGAGCGGCGTATCGATCTGTTGAATTTCCCCGTCCTTCATGACGACGATCCGATCGCCCATCGTCATGGCTTCGACCTGATCATGCGTCACATAAATCATCGTCGCCCCGAGACGACGATGAAGCTTCGATATCTCGGTACGCATCTGCACGCGCAGCTTTGCGTCCAGGTTCGAGAGCGGCTCATCAAAAAGGAACACCTGTGGCTTGCGTACAATTGCACGCCCGACTGCAACACGCTGTCGCTGTCCGCCTGAAAGCTGCTTCGGCTTACGATCCAGTATTGACGAGATACCGAGGATCTCCGCCGCCTGCTCAACCCGCGTGCGGATTTCCGACTTGTCGAACTTCCGAAGCTTCAACCCGAAAGCCATGTTGTCGAACACACTCATGTGCGGGTACAACGCGTAGTTCTGAAATACCATCGCGATATCGCGATCCTTCGGCGGCACGTCATTGACCAAACGGTCACCGATGTGCAGCGTGCCGCTGGAGATGCTTTCCAGTCCGGCGATCATCCGCAACGTGGTGCTCTTGCCGCAGCCCGACGGACCCACTAGAACAACAAACTCGCCGTCCGCTACATTGATATCCGCCCCCTCGACAGCAGTAAAGCCATTGTCGTAGACTTTGCGGACCTTGTCCAATTTTACGCTGGCCATTAGTCTCCCACCCCGGATGATTCCCGATATGTTACAACCCGCTAATCAGGGTCAAATTCAACATCCTGTGTCAACAAGGTATTAACTCTGATTTCACCCGATACGAAAGCCCTTCCGGGACACTCGAACCCGCTTCCAAATTCGTATTTTGAAGCAGTCGACCTCGCCGCTTGGCCACCATTACGGGTGCTTCAGAATGCCGGAAGATAAGAACAAAGTCACGATCTACGATGTCGCGAGTAAGGCCGGAGTCGCCATCTCGACGGTGTCGCGTGTCCTGAACTCCTCGCCTGACGTGTCGGATGAGACACGTGCTCGTGTAAAACGCGCAATTGAGATCCTGAACTTCAGCCCGGACCGCGTCGCGCGATCTCTGGCACAGCAGAAGGTCCAGACGATCGCTCTTGCGATACCCACCTTCACTACACCCTTCCACAACGAGTTGCTGAAGGGTATTCGAAACTGTATCCGGGACGAGGATATCGATCTGCTGCTTTGCGACCTGGGCTCAACGGATCGACACGTCAAGCTGCTGAACTTTCTTCATCGTGGTGCCGTATCCGGACTCTTGCTGGCCGGGGTCAAGGTAACGGATCGAATCGCCTCTGAACTGAAAACGATGAACGCGCCAGTGGTCGTGATCGGATACCATCATCCGAATTTCGACTCGTATTCGTGGGACGACTCGCACGGTGCCGGTCTTGCCGTCTCTCATCTTATCGAGCGCGGACACAAGCGTATCGGACTTATCCGCTCCTCCTCTCAGAGCAACACTCAGAACGAGCGGATTGCAGGGTATCGACGAGCGCTGGAAGCCGCCGGACTCGACTTCGACGAGAGCATCGTTGTCTCCGGCGAGACCGCAAAGCATGCCGGGTACAGTGAAGAATCAGGCTTCGAGGCAATGAAGCGCATGTTGGCGATCAGCCCCCGCGTCACGGCGGTGTTCGCCAGTTCGGACGCACAGGCAATAGGCGCGTGGAGAGCGATTCGTGAGGAAGGGCTCACGGTACCGAACGATATCGCGCTTGTTGGCTACGACGATGTCAAAACCAGTCGTTTCATCGGCCTCAGTACAGTCGACCAGCACATGCTGGCCGTCGGCGAAAAGGCGGCGGCACGCCTGATGCAGCGTGTTGAAGGAAAAATGAATGAACCGCCGCAGAGCTTCCTTGAACGGCCCGAATTGAAGATCCGCAATTCCAGTGAAACAAGTCGATGAGCCGCTGGCTTTGACTCATCGGCCTTTGCAATCCCACACTCAAATCGAACAAACGTGAAGGACATCAAGGACGTTGTTGCCGATCAGCTCGAGTACACGATCGCTGCAACCGAATTCGAGGATCTCGGCAAACGATACAAGGGAAAGGTGCGGGACACGTACGCCCAGGATGACCGCCTCATCCTCGTGACGACCGACCGCATCTCCGCCTTCGACCACGTTCTGAAGCAGACGATTCCCTTCAAGGGTCAGGTACTGAATCAACTCGCGGCGTTCTTCTTTGAACAAACAGCCGACCTGGTCCCGAACCACGTTCTCTCGGTACCGGACCCGAACGTCCTCGTCGCGGTCAAGTGCGAAACCGTTCCTGTCGAGTTCGTCATCCGCGGCTACCTCGCCGGCCACGCCTGGCGAACGTACAGCGCAGGCGGCCGAACGCTTTGCGGCGAACCGATGCCTGAGGGGCTCCGCCAGAACAGCAAATTCGATCGCCCGTTGTTAACGCCAACGACGAAGGCAAGCGAGGGGCACGACCAGGACGTCAGCAGACGCGAAATCCTCGAGTCCGGCATTCTCGACGCGGAAACATTCGATCATCTCGAAGGACTCGCACGCAAACTGTTTCAGCGAGGTACCGAGATCGCCGCCGAGCACGGCCTGATCCTTGTTGACACCAAGTACGAGTTCGGCAAGACGCCAGACGGTCGATTCGTCGTTATCGACGAAGTGCACACGCCGGATTCCTCCCGGTATTTCTACGCCGACACCTACCAGGACCTGCTGCAAAGCGACAAGCCGCAGCGACAATTGTCGAAGGAGTTCGTGCGCGAGTGGTTGATGGAGCACGACTTCATGGGCAAGGATGGCCAGACACTGCCTGACCTTCCCGACTCGTTTCGTGTGGAGGTTGCCCTGCGCTACATCGAGCTTTTCGAAACGGTATCCGGGAAGACGTTCGTCCCTGACACTGCCCGGGACCCGATTGAGAGGATCGAAGGCCACCTTGCGGCTCTGACCGTGTGATCCCTCGCGCCTCGAGGCCTGCCGGTGTACTCGTCACAGAGACCGACCGGAGCGATTTCACGCGAGCCGATAAACCTCGGCTCTTCGATCACCAAACAGGTTGTTTGTCGCGGTGATATCCCGATTTCGTGATGTCTTCGGATCAAAGCTGAATGTTTCCACACCAACGCCCTCTCTCGTAAAGGAGCAGAGCACCTCCCCGGCCGGATCGCAGGCAAGGCTTTGACCGATGAACGTCAACAGCTCTCCATCCGATTCTTCCCCGCCCACGCGGTTTGCCGTGACCGTGAATACGTGATTTTCAAGTGCGCGAATCGGCATCGATCGCGGACAATCCTTGCGGACAAGATTTGAAGGATGCGCGATGACATCGGCGCCCGACAGCGCGAGTGAACGGGCGGATTCCGGAAAGTACCAGTCGAAACAGATCATTACGCCGAGACGATACGGTTCTCCGTTTCGGTCCTTGACGTCGAAGACGGGGAAGCCGAGATCTCCTGGTTGAAACAACTCTTTTTCGCGATAGAACAGGTGGACCTTCCGGTAGACACCCACTAAACCCTGCGGCGAGACAACAGCCGCACTATTGTAGATACCGGACGCCGTGAGCTCCGGAAAGCCGGCAACGATGACGGCATTCTTGTCGCGGCTCCACGCCTTGAGTTGTTCAACCGTTCGTCCGTCGGCCGTCTCTGCAACCGACCTCAGGTCTTCGCTCGACTTGAAGAAGTAGCCCGCTGCGAACAACTCGGGCAAAACGAGCAGATCCGCGTCGAGCGAATCGATAAGCCCATCGACAGCGGCGAGGTTCCTTTCAACATCCAGATATGCCGGATCGTATTGTAAGATCGCACCTTTCATTTGGAGAACACGGATTTGGGCCGCTAAAGATTATTGTGGATCATCATTCAATGGGTCCGAAACCCATTCCTTCGAGCCATCATCAAAATTTTCTTTCTTCCATATCGGTAGTTCGGCCTTCAGCTCGTCGATAAGGAACCGACATGCCGCGAATGCCGCATCGCGATGCGGCGCAGCCACACCGATTATCACACTCGCCTCTCCCACGGGCACCTCGCCCAGTCGGTGGACCATCGCAACGCGCAGCAACGTCCATTTGGAGAACGCGCGCTCCGCCAATTTCCACATCTCGGCGAGCGCCATCTCTCCGTACGCTTCGTACGACAGGAATACCGTTCGTCGCCCGTCCGTCAGTCGCCTGGTCGAGCCGACAAATACGACCGTGCCACCGGCATCGTCGTGAGAAAGAAATGTTGCAACGTTCTCGTGCGAAAGTGCCGCATCTGAGAGCCCGACCCAGAAAGTATCGGTACGTTTTTGTTCCAAGATTAGCCTCCACTGACCGGGGTTATGAATGCCACTGTATCGCCGGCAGCCACGCGATCCGTCCGGGACGCGTACGAGCCGTTGACCGCGAAGCGCACGTAATCGCGGTAGGGCTCAATGGTCGGATGCAGTGCCGCCACAGCGTCGAACACCGACTCTGTGGCAAGCCCCCCTTCGGGAATCTCGACGGTAAGGCGTTCCGTTCCCGTCCTTTCCCGCAGCGAGCTGAACAGCAGTATCGTGATCTTGCGGTCGGTCATTTTCGGGTTTCGCTTTCGTTCGTCCTGTCAGATTGTTACTGCCACCTAGCGGAACCTGATGACTTTCACCGGATCGATCGCTGCTCCGATTCGAGCCGGCAGCCAGGCCGCTAACGCGCAAAGCACTACTGTGATGATGCCGACGACCAGAAAGTCGGCAACATTGACTTGCACGGGCGCGACCGAGAGATAGTAGGACTCGGCTGGAAGCGGAATGATTTCGTAGCGCTTCTGAATCAGCTCGAGTGCAAGTGCCGCGACTGATCCAATTGCGGTTCCGATGAGACCGATCGCCAACCCCATCGTGACAAACAGGCGCTTGACGAGCCGTGGGGACGCCCCAAGGCTGGACAGTACGCCCAGCTCCGACGACTTTTCAAGGATGATCATCAGCAGCGTCGCGACAATGTTGAACGCGGCTACAATTACGATCACGCCTATGACAAAAGGTATAATGCTCTCCTGCAGATTCACCCAGGCAAATAGACTCCGAAACACCTGATAGATCGAACGCACCAGTACGGCAAAACCCAACTCGTCGGATATTCGATCTCTGACGCCACCGACCTCACCGATATCCGATACTCGAACGTCGATGCGGCTTGCCTCATCCTCGCCGTAGTCAAGAAGTTCACGCGATTCGTCGATTCCCGCGTAAACGAGCAGGTCATCGTAGTTCGCCAGATCCGTTTCAAAAATCCCGGAGACGACGAACTGACTGACTCTGGGACGTGAGCCGGACTCCGCGTGGCGGCGGACCGAAAACAGCGTAACGGTATCACCTGGCCGGATCCCAAGACGACGAGCGAGGCTTCGACCAACGACCACCCATTGCCCTGCGACGTGCAACGAATCGGTCAGATGTGATCGAATGTAGGCGGGCACCTCCTCCACGCCGGTGATCTGTACGCCATCGATCTCCCGATTTGATCGCCGGAGCAATACGTACTCCTGGACCACGGGCTCGGCGCTCGCCACGCCCTCGACAGTGTTGATACGTTGGATGAGCCCGTCCACTCCGGCCAGTGGCGCATCCTCGAGATTCTCTACCTGGACATGGGTTCCAATCCCGAATATCTTCGCCTCGATCTGTTCACTGAAACCGCGAACGATCGACAACGCCAGAAGAAGAGACGCCACCGCGACGGCTACCCCGCCAACTGCCGTGCGGATAACGAAGCGAAGAAATCGCTTGCCCTCGCTGTGTCCTTCAGCGCCGCGCAGATAGCGCAGCGTCAGGAATCGCTCAAAGTGATACGGCAAACGCGCGGTGAGAGGATGGGAACCGGATCAGGAATCGACGAAAAAACGTCCTGCCTGATCCGGTTGTTCCAATCACACGATGGCGCGCTCCATGTTGGACGGTCCGTCCTTTACAAACTCATGCGGCGCAAACGGGCCGTCGAGAACGAGCGTGAATCCAAGGTCACCAAACTCGGCTGACAATCGAGTGACCTCGTCAGCCAGAATGTCACCGTTACCCTTCTCCACGAGGTAGGCGCCGACGAAGATCACATCCGCATCGGGAAGAGGCGACGCGTCGACTGAACGTTTCTTGTTCTCGATCGTCCTGTCGCTGAGCGCCGTATGTGTCCGCTGGATACAATGCTCACACATAAGCTCTGCAGCCTCTCCCCCGCCGAGTCCGTCAAGCCGATTCATTTCGTCCTTGACGAACGTCATGACTCCTTGGGAGATCTTGCTCAGCGAATCTTCGATCATCCTGTCGCTCTCGGAGACCTTGACTGAAAGACGCCCTGCGTCGCGGACAATCGATACAATCCAGGATTCCTTGTCCGCATATTCCGGTCCGAGATCGGTCGCGTTCGAGCCTGTAGTCATAGTCGTGTCGTCTTCTTCCTGCTTATGTTCTACCGGCTCGTCCGCTGGTGCCGAAAGATCCACCTCATCGACCTTCCAGCTGCGACGCTTGCGCTTCCAGCCTGCAAGCAGCCCGAGGGCTTCCGGTCGCGGCGAGTCGTTTCCGATAGCCTTTATTTCATCTTCTTTCAGTCCAGCGTCCTCCTCGGCCGAGTTGGACGCCTGACCATCTTCCCCGTCAGTTGTCACCTCCAGAGAGTACCAGCCGGTGTCATCGCTGAACGAATCGGAGCCACTGGTTTCGGCTGGAGTGTCGTCGTCCACTGCAGGAGCCTCAAACGCACTCGACGGCCATTCGGGAATACCCGAATCGGCTTCCGTCGCGTCGACGCCGTCCGGAGTCGGCAACTCTTCCTCGAAAGCCGTTTGCTCGATAGCAGTTGCCTCCTCATCCGGCTCGGTATGGTCTTCAGCCTCATCCTGCATGTCGTCTTCCAGGTCCGAAACCGGGTTCCATTCCAGGTCAGCGACTACATGGGCTGCGTTGTCGTCGGCTTTAGACGCCTGTGCTGTTCCCGACTCGATCGCCGACGGTTCCATGTCGGTCGGGTTGGACTCCCCCAGGCTTGTCGCTGGTCTATCGACTCGATCGGCCGCGGGTTGATTCGAATCTGCTGCCGCCTCGGTGAGCCAGAGATCGGCGGCCGTCTGCGAAACCTCTTCGTTGATCTCCTTGATTGCCCTGGCGAGGACGTCAGAGAGGATCTTCGACTTGAGGCCCTCCTGAATTCTTGCGAGGTCGTCAGCGGATGGTTTGATTTCCTCGAGCGCCATCCTGATCGCGTTCTGCGTGTCTGCCAGCGCACGCTCCCCGGACTGAACGATCTCTGCGATGAGCATCTCTTCCAGGCGTTTTCCGGCACTGACCACTCCCTCTGGGGCCGGTCCGATCAGGTCTCGAGCGATGCTTGCCGTTTCTTCGACATTCGCCAGTGCTTGTCGAGAGCGGCTTGCGATGTCGCCGATAAGCTGGTCATGCACCTTATCGACTACCGCGCGAATGGCCTCGTTGTCGGAGCCGATGCGCTGCCAAACCTGAGCGGCCGAAGCAGATCTATCCGCAATTGATTCGTTGGCACGTCGCTCAACCTCGGAGAGAATGAACTCCCGCACCCGATCACCGAGATCGACAATGAGTTCCGGATTTTCGCCCATTCCGCGGAGTACTTCATGTGCGGCGCTATCCGTATCCGTAAGCGATTCTCTTGCTCGAGTTGCCGCCGTATCCAGCACGAGCTGGCGAAGGGACGAACCGATACCTGCAATCAAGGTGTCGTCGACGGTGTTTGAATCCAGCAGCTCCCTCGCAACTGACTGCGAGTCGGCGACAGAATCGGTCGCGGACTGGGACGCCAGTGCCAGAACCATCGCTCTCAACTCGGACGTAATCGATTCAACGACCTTGCCTTCTTCGGAGACGTTTCGAAAAAGCTCCTTGGCGACGCCGACCGGGTCGGTGAAGTTCTGTCGGGACCGAAGCTCAATTTCGGCTACAATGAGTTCGCGCAGGACGCGTGAGGCAGCTGCGATAGATCCAAGCTGATCGCCCTTGCCGGCCATGATGCTCCGCGCAATGGCCGCCGGTTCGCCCAACTCGTTGATAGCCTGCTGCAGGACGGCGCCAAGGAGCTTCTCCTTAAGCACCTCCTTTGCACCCACGAGCTTCGCGTTCCCGTTGTCCTGGACCGCCTTCGCGACCGGATCGGGCGAAGCTGGATTCGGATTGTTATTGAAGTTCATTTTGAAAGACGACGTTAGCTGCATACGTGACGACTGAAGGGACTAGCCAAGAACGGGCCAGCATTCTAGCCTCGTGGGGCGACCCATAGTCGTCTTCTGTTATCGGCAGCTCGCAGGGGAAAGTAAGCCCCTTTGCAGGCCGATTTCCGGTTGGAGCACAGGGGCGTTCGTGGTGCCGATACCCTGCAAAAATGGCTTGAACAATGGCTCCCGGGGGCTTTTCAGCTTTGAAGCGGCCACTTTATGAAGTAGTTTGATAGCGATTGCCAAACCGGGTCCGGGGTCCTGCCGGACGACCCGGGGCCAAGCCGCGCGTCGGCACTTTCGACCTATTCTCAGGAAAATTTCGAGCCCGCATGAATAACGCGATTCCCAATGTTCCGCGACCCGTCAACGAAACTGTCAGATCGTACGCTCCAGGCTCCGCCGAACGCCAGAGCCTCGTCAGGACACTGAAGGAGTTGCAGACATCCGTTGTCGAAATCCCTGCCTACATCGGTGGAAAAGCGGTCGAAACGGGAAGAATTGAGGAGGTTCGTGCGCCACATGATCACGGACGACTGCTTGCGCGAGCACACCTCTGCGGCCCCAACGAGGTTGCGTCCGCGATCAAATCATCAATCGAGGCACGCAGAGACTGGGCGCGAATGCCATGGACGGAGCGCGCAGCCATTTTCCTGAAGGCTGCGGACCTGCTGGCCGGTCGCTACCGTGACCTGCTGAACGCCTCAACCATGCTTGGTCAGAGCAAGAACGCCCATCAAGCGGAGATCGACTCGGCGTGCGAAATGATCGACTTCTTTCGCTTCAATGTCGACTACATGCGGCGCATCTACGAGGATCAACCGATCTCATCTCCTGGCATGTGGAACCGACTTGAGTACCGCGGACTCGAGGGTTTCGTATTTGCCGTGACGCCGTTCAACTTTACCTCGATTCAGGGCAACCTGCCAACCGCACCTGCCTTGATGGGAAACACGGTTCTGTGGAAGCCCGCGACAACGGCACTCTTCAGCGCTTACTACATGTACCAACTGCTCGAAGAAGCCGGTCTGCCGCCTGGCGTCATCAACATGGTCCCCGGACACGGACCGGATGTCGGCGATCCCACGTTTGAATCAGAACACCTCTCCGGCCTCCATTTTACCGGATCGACCGGGACATTTCAGCGGATGTGGCGAGCCATCGGCTCCAATATTGCGCACTACAAAACCTATCCGCGAATCGTCGGAGAAACGGGAGGCAAGGACTTCATCTTTGCACATGCGTCTGCCGACCCGATCGAGGTTGCGACCGCAATTGTGCGCGGCGCCTTTGAGTACCAGGGACAAAAGTGCTCGGCGGCATCACGCGTCTATATCCCGGAATCCATCTGGAAAGACGTCAAGCAGTCGATGCTCGACCAGCTTTCCGAAATTTCGATGGGCGATGTCGAGGATTTCTCAAACTTCATGAATGCGGTGATAGACAAGAAAGCCTACGAGAGCATCACCGCGTACATCAAGCACGCCAAGACTGCAGACGGCGTCGATATCATTCATGGCGGCGGATTCTCAGACGAGAAGGGCTACTTCATTGAACCGACGGTACTCGTGGTGGACGATCCGAAGTATCAGACGATGTGCGAAGAAATTTTCGGACCGGTGGTGACACTCTTTGTCTACAAAGACGCTGCGTTTGCCGAAACGCTTGAGCTCGTCAACACCACGTCGCCCTATGCGCTGACGGGTGCCATTTTTGCGCGCGACCGGCGAATCGTTAACCAGGCTGCTGAAGCCCTTTCCGAGGCAGCCGGCAACTTCTATATCAACGACAAGCCTACCGGAGCAGTCGTCGGCCAGCAACCTTTCGGAGGCGCCCGAGCGTCGGGCACCAATGACAAGGCTGGTTCATACCTGAATCTCGTTCGATGGGTCTCAGCACGATCCATCAAGGAGACGTTCAGTCCGGCAACTCACTTTTCCTATCCATTTCTTGGCAAGTAAGTAAAAATGCAAAAACCTGTTCGCGTCGTTCAGTACGGAATCGGCCCCATCGGACTCGAGTCTATTCGAACGGTACTTTCGAAGGAGCACACCGGGCGAATCAAGCTGGTTGGCGCGATCGACATCGATCCGGCAAAAGTAGGGCGCGATGTCGCTGATCTTCTGCACCTTTCCGAACCGACCGGGGTCGTAGTAAGTGACGATGCGGCCAAGGTCCTCTCCGAGTCAAACGCGGACGTTGTGCTGCACACCACCTCTTCCTTTCTTGGCAGCATGTACCGGCAACTCATTGATTGCGCAGAGGCGGGCTGTCACGTGGTCTCATCCACGGAGGAGTTGTCCTATCCGTACGACAGGCATCCGAGCATAGCAGAAGAGCTCGACGCGGTCGCTCGTCAACATGGGGTTTCCATCATTGGAACGGGCGTAAATCCCGGCTATGCCATGGATGCCCTCGCCTTGATGGCAACCGGCGTTTGCACGCAGGTCCACAACGTCACGGTGGAACGCGTTGTCGACGCATCGAAGCGGCGACTTCCCCTGCAGCAGAAGGTCGGCGCAGGAATCACTGAGGCCGAGTTCGCTCAGAAGAAGGCTACTGGCAAGTTCGGTCATATTGGGCTGCGGGAGTCGCTGCTCATGGTTGCAGACGGTCTGGGATGGCCGTTGTCGTCTGTCGAAGAATCTCTTGAACCCGTTCTCGCCGACGAGAAAGTGGACACGCCGTATCTCTCTGTCGAGAAAGGCCAGGTAGCCGGAATTCATCACAGCATCAAAGGCTATGTCAACGGCACCTGCCACCTCATTCTTGATTTGAAGATGTATGTGGGCGCGAAGGAGTCGTTCGATTCCGTGACAGTAGATGGGGTCCCTCCGATGAAGATGAAGATTGCAGACGGGATCTTCGGTGACACGGCTACAATCGCTGCCCTCGTAAACACCGTCCCGCTGGCACTTTCGGCCAAACCTGGACTGCACACGGTCAAAGATCTTCCGCCCGTTCGCGCTTTTGCGACAAAGCTGTCGGAAGTGAAATCCTGACGGGAACGGCCGGATCGATTGCGATCGCGGCAGCCCGACAAACACGAGCCGCGTTATGGAAGTTGTCCGCTTCAGACGAGTTGGCTACGAGTCGGCAGGCGCGGCGAGGGAATCCCTCGCCGCGTTTTCGTCTCGCCTTCTGGCGTTGCTCTGTCTGCCTGTGGCGCTCGTCTTGCTCGTCAGAATGCTGTTGGGCCTGTCACTACTGTATCCTGGCCTGATCGGCCTTGCGATCGTCACCCTGGTCACTGCCTTTGCCACCTATCAGTACTTGCGTGGCACGACGGTCGCTGTCTTGATATACGGAGATGCCGTCGCCCTCGAAACGGCGCTGACCCTTGTTCGACGGCCTCGCGAGAAAGAGCGACATTGGTTTCACGTACTGGATGTCAAGGGATCAGGAGAACGCTTCACCGCCGTCATCGGACTGGATACCCTGACATTTGATCGCTCCACCTGGCACGCGTTCGATTCCCTTCGAGGTACCCTGGAAAACGCCCGTGCAATGAATAATCGGTCGGATGATTAACGTCGATCGAAGTGCACGGGCCCCAATTCATGAACAAATAGCAGACCAGCTGCGATTCATGATTGCCCAGGGACGTTTCACGCCCGGGCAGACGGTGCCGTCGACGCGCCAGTTGGCCGCACAGATTGGCGTTTCTTTCCACTCTGTTCGACGCGCTTATCAGGACCTCGCAGCAGCCGGTGTTCTGGACGCGATCCAGGGTCGCGGATTCGTCGTTGCCAACCGTGTCTCGGCAACGACAAGTCAGCAGATGGAAAGCGGCGCCGAGATCGTCCAGGAAGCACTTAAGCGCCTCGTAGGACTTGGTCTCTCTGAATCCGACATCGAGTACCTCATCGACGAACAGCTCTCGGTCGTGTCAGCCGGCGACGCGGGTCCGAAGGTCGTATTTCTCGGCCGCTATGCTGAGGAGGCGCAGGCGGGCGCCGAGTTTGTGAAGCAATCGCTTCAGATAGAGGTCTTCGCGGCGGAATTCGCGGACCTCGAACGTTTCGAGGATGCGGACTTTGTGATCACACCCTACAGTGAACTCCGCCTCGCGATGCAGCGTCTGCCGAAAGCGGACATTGTAGGTGTTTCGATGGTCCTTCCGGCGCCTGTTCTCGACCGCGTCTCGCGCCTGTTCAGCCACGACACAGTCGCACTTCTTACAGCGTCCCCCGCGACGATCCAGCCACTTTCGAACGAACTGCGTCGGCAGACCGGATTTCCGGGACAAATACTCGGCGCTCCGTTGTCGGGTAACGACGGCGCTGCACTTCAGATCATTGACCAGGCAGACGCAATTCTGTACACGCCCGACGCACGCAGACGCCTCCTGCGAATTATTCCGTCTGATGCACACGCTCTTTCCGTCACCATCTCGCCCTCCGTCCAGTCGATGCGCGCCGTCAGCGACGCAATCTCGGAGAACCTGCGCTAGCGGCACAACAGTTCGAGCCGAGCCGACTGCGAGGCGTCAGTCCCGGGAACTGCCATGTTGTTCATCAGCCTCATCAGCATCGCGATTGCGATTCGCCAGCTGGGGCGCCTCGGCAACCTGATCCGATTCATTGACGGCCTCGATCGTCGTCGATAGTTCCCTGGTACTACCCTTATCCGAATGCGACTGCTCCTGATCCGGATATTTGACTCGCACGTGATACATCCCGGTCAGCATCGAGAGAAAGGTCTCCTTGATCTGATCAAGTTCTCGAAACGTCAAGTCAGAGTCGTCGAGCTGCCCATCCTCAATCCGGCTCGAGAAGATGTTGTCGATAAGCGTCTCGAGTCGCTTGTGCGTGGGGCTGTCAAGACTTCTGCTCGCGGCCTCGCAGGAATCGGCCAACATGAGAATGCCTGTCTCACGCGAATTCGGTTTGGGGCCCGGATATCGGAACTCAGACTCTGATACGGCTCCAGCATCGGAGTCGGCAGACGCATCAACTGCGCGTCGAAAGAAATACTCGATTAGTGACGTCCCGTGGTGCATCGGAATGAAGTCGAGCACTCTTTTCGGCAGGTTGTGCTGACGCCCGAGTTCAAGGCCTTCCTTCACATGACTTGCAATGATCAGGGCACTCATTCGAGGCTTCAGATTGTCATGTGGATTAACTCCTGAACGCTGGTTCTCGACGAAATACTCCGGCTTCGCCATCTTGCCGATGTCGTGGTAAAGGGCTCCAACGCGTGTCAGCAATGCGTTCGCCCCGACACGGTCTGCGGCCGCCTCCGCCAGATTCGCAACCTGAAGCGTGTGGTTCAGCGTACCAGGAGCCTTCAAACTGAGCTCCTTCAGAACCGGCCGGTTCGTATCAGACAATTCGAGCAGTCGGATGTCCGTCGTAATGTCGAAGACGCGCTCAAAGACCCACAACAGCGGGAGCGCCATGATCAGAAGAAACGAGTTGATCCCTGCCGAAATCAGGTCGCCCACAAATCGATCAAAGGTTGGATTCTGCAGCAGATACGTTCCGAGAAGCACAACCGCATATCCGATGAATACGAAGCCGGCGGAGAGATAGAACTGACTGCGATTCCGGATATCCCTTACCGAATAAATGCCGAGGGTGGCGGCGAACAAGGTCGCAAAGGTGAACTCGAAGTCGTAACGAAGCAGAAGGCCTCCGATAAGCGCCAGCGTCAGCGTCCCGAACAAGGCGACACGCGAATCGAACATAACAGTCAGCAGCACCGATACAATGGCGACGGGAACGGCGAGCATGCTGACATATCCGCTCCGGATCGCGAAGGCATAAAGTCCGATGATCGAAAGAAACAAGACGCCGAGCAGAATCAGCATTTTGTTGTCATCGAAAATGCTTCGTCTGAGTTGGTAAAGGTATAAGAAGAAGAATACCAGAACTGCCACGGTCAACAGGAGCTGTCCGCTGCGGATCTTCCACTCCGTGCGATTACCCGTTCGAGCCGATTGCTCGCTTTCAAGCGACAGGAGCTTCCGTCTGATCAGATCGCTGATCCGATCGCCGGGACGGACAATGACCTCGCCTTTGTTAACCACTCCCGCCGATGTCGCTATCATTTCTTCCTGCAGTTTCCAAACCTCTTCCGACTCGTCGGACATAAACTCCAACGAATGGTGGAAGGTCGTCCTGAAGAAGGCCATGGCAATGCCGGCGTAATCGGGCATTCCGGGATACAGTTGCCTGAAGTGATCGGCGGCGTTTGAGAAGGCCTCATCGAAATCGAAGAGACGGGCGACCGGTCGCTCCTGCTCGATACGCGAGTCCGCGTTCCTCACAATTATTCGCGACGTAGCTATCGAGTCGCGGGGAATATCAATCACACCTTCTGAAGCAAGCCGACGGGCCTCCGACCAGGCATCTTCCAGTAGTCGCTGGTCAAGTCGCTGGGGACTCGGCTCTCGACTCGTGACAGGTGCGCCCGGAACGCGCTTCATGTAGTCCGAGATCAGGAGCCTCCACTGCTCCGGCGTTACCTTGAGTTGCGAATAGTTTCGAAGCTGCATGTACCGAACGGAGTCAGCGGTTGCCTCCTCAGTCCGACCCCGCGCCTCATTGACGCGGTACGAGGCGTACGTTTCGAAAATCGCGCTGAGCTGCTCTGCGACGGTCGCTCGCCTGTTGTCGATTATCTCATTTACATCCGTGACGGGTCGGAAGCGCGGCGCCACGGTCTCTCGAACCTTGCGGCGGTCCTCTTCAATTTCGTCCCTGCCGCGCATGATGGCGAAATCGTAAGGAGCAACGACAGTTTCGCCGGTCCACGCGTCACCCTCAACAACATTGTACCGGTATCCTTCGTCCGGGGAGAAGGCCAGCATCGTGGTGACCACGAGGGCGGCGATGATTCCGACCTTTACGGCAACGTTCCGTCGACGAACGCTCGCAGGTTCGACATAGCCCTTCTCAAGGGTGTCACCGACGGGTCGGGCCCTTTTCAGACCCAGCCTCTCAAATAGTCCCATGCACGAACCGTCTGATATCGCAAATTCGGTCGTCCGTCACCGATGGCGGAACGACAACATGGAACCCACCGACAGCAGAACGAGGGTCCCGATGATAGTATACCACGGCCAGGCTACCGGAAGAAATCCCGAAGACCGTAAAGCCACATTTTCAGTACCAAACGCAAATACCAATGATCCCTCGGGCGAAACGAGCACAAACTTGATTACGAACACCATCACGACGAGAGCTACGAAAAACGAGACAATCGCATCCACCTGATCTGCCTTCTCGATGAGCAGGCCGAGCAGAAAGGCCCCAAGCAAGCCGCCGTACGTGTACGACGCAATCGCCAGACCGAGTTCCACGACCGGGCTCTGCCGATCCGTGAAAAGGGACGCAAATACGATGAAGACGAGTCCCCAGAAGACCGTTAACACCTTCCCGGACCGCGCAGAATCAGTATCGTCGTGGGAGCGCCTGCCCCTGTGCATGAGATCGTGAACGGAAGACGAGGCGAGCGCATTAAGTGACGATGACAGTGTGCTCATGGCAGCGGCGATAATGCCCGCAATCAGCAGTCCCTTCAAACCGACCGGCATCTCGTTGAGGATGAAATACGGAAATATCTCATCGCCGCGACCGAGACCAAGGCTACTCGTCGACGCACCATCGTAATGCATCCACAGGAACAGCCCGACGGCCAGGAACAGCGCGAACTGAATCGCGACAGCGAAGCCACTCACGATCAGCGCCTTCCGGCCCTCGGACTCGGAGCGACACGCCAACACACGCTGGACAATCAACTGATCGGTTCCGTGCGATGCCATCGAAAGAGCGGCACCGCCAACAATGGCGGCAAGGGCGTTATAGTTTTCCGTAATCAGCGACGGCCAACTGAAAGCCGACCGGAAATCGAACAGAGTTAGCTTTCCAGCATCAATCGCTGTCTGCATCATGACGCCGGACGACTCGGAAACGAGCAACACGAGGGCGATCAAAGACCCGACGACGTATACGGCAAGCTGAACAACATCCATCCAGACGACGGCCTTCAGGCCACCGACAAATGTGTATACGATTGTTACGAGACCAATGCCAATGATGATCACCGGATAGCCGACGTCCAGTCCGGCTGCCTGGAAGACAATCTTCAGCGGGATTGCCGTTGCGAACAAACGAACACCGTCGGCCAGCAGACGCGTTACCAGGAATGTGACAGAGGCCGACACCTGCATCGCGCCGCCGAAGCGCTCGCCCAAATAGGCGTACGCCGTATTGAGCTTCCCCGAAAAGTAGCGCGGCAGGAACCACGCGGCGACAATGATTCGACCGATGATATACCCGATTGACAATTGAAGGAATGTCAGCGAGCCTGCATATGCGACGGCTGGAATCCCGATAACGGTCAGCGTGCTCGTCTCTGTGGCAACGATCGAAAAGCAGACCGCCCACCAGGGAAGGTCGCGGCCACCCAGAAAGTAATCGGTATCACTCTTCGGGCCTCCCGCGATCGCAAGGCCGAAATACGTAACAGCCGCGAGATAGACAAGAATGACGAGTACGTCGACAACTGATAACATCCGGGACTAGAGCAGATTTATGATTGTGTTGTCCTGATCAGGTCGAGAAACTCGCCGCCGCTCATGATCGAAACACCGAGCTCCTTCGCCTTGTCGAGTTTCGAACCCGGAGAGTCGCCGGTAACAACGAGGTCCGTTTTTCTGCTGACACTCGAACTGGCTTTGCCACCGAGTCGCTTGATAGCCGCCTGCACGTCAGTCCGACTCATGCCCTCTATCGTTCCCGTAACAACAATTGTCTTGTCGGCAAACGGAAGCAAAGACTCGAGGCCGGTCGGCGCCGGCGGTGTTTCGTGCGACAATCGACGGGTGTTTACTCCGAGAGCGCTCAACTCCTCGACAAGCTTCGCATTGTCCGGAACGCCAAACCAGTCGACAATACTCTCCGCGATTCGCGGTCCGACGCCCTCTATTTCCTCAAGCTTTTCCTGACCAGCCTCACCAAGCTGATGCAACGTCTCGAACTCAGCCGACAGCAATTCTGCAATCGTTTTCCCGACGTGACGGATACCCAGGCCGAAGATCAACCGTGACAACTCCCGATTGCGTGCGCCTGTGATTCCGGCGATGAGGTTGTCGGCCTTCTTGTCCCCGAATCCATCCAGCTTCAGCAGGTCCTCCTTTCTCAACCTGAATATGTCGGCTAGCGTCGAAACGCCGGCCTGCTCTGTCAAGAGAATTGCGAGCTTGCTACCGAGACCCTCGATGTCCATCGCTCCTCGCGACGCGAAGTGTTCGACCAGGCGAACAAACTGTTCGGGACAATCGGTGGCCACACAGTAGTAGTCTGCCTCCCCGGGCAAACGAACAAGCGGATTTTTGCAGGCGGGACATCTCGCCGGCATACTCCACGTCCGCTCCGAGCCGTTTCTGGCCTCCGTGATCGGTCGAACGACCTGCGGTATCACGTCGCCGGCACGCTTCACTTCCACAATATCGCCTATCCGGATGTCCCGATCGAGAACGTAAGCCTCGTTGTGCAATGTTGCCTGGGAAACCGTCACGCCACCAATCTCGACTGGCTCGAGCACAGCCTCCGGCGTGATGGAACCCGTCCGTCCCACATTAATGACAATGTCCCTCAGCCGGGTCGTTGCCTCCGCAGCCGGAAACTTGTAGGCTATCGCCCAACGCGGCGCGTTTGAGATGCTGCCGAGCAGATCCTGATACTTGATTCGATCGATCTTCAGGACGACGCCGTCGATTTCGTAATCAAGGTCGCCGCGCCTCTCCGTCCAGTCGTTCAGGAAGTCAATCGCTTTCTCAATGGAGTCGAAAACACTGGTGTGCTCGTTGGTCGGGAAACCGAGTCGACGAGCAACGCCAAGGGATCTCGAATGTGTGGCAGTCTCCGCGTCAGCAGCGGGTCCGGGCAGGAGAAGACTATAGGCAAAAAAGCTCAGCGGTCGTCGCGCTGTCAACTTGGGGTCAAGCTGGCGGAGACTGCCGGCAGACGCATTGCGCGGATTGGCGAAGGGCTTCTTACCACTTTTCATGAGTCCGGCATTCAGCTTGTTAAACGCCGATTTCTTCATGTAGGCCTCCCCCCTCACCTCGACCAACTCCGGCGTGCGAATGTCCTGATCGTCGAGAAGTCGGAGCGGGATACTTCCGATCGTCCTGACGTTTGCTGTGACATCTTCACCTGTCGTGCCGTCGCCGCGTGTCGCACCTCGAACAAGCTTTCCGTTTTCATAGACGAGTGACAGAGCGAGGCCGTCGATCTTCAGTTCCGCGACAATCTCTGGAATTACATCCCCCACCTCGATCGCAAGCATCCGGCGGCACCGCTCATACCACGCCCTGACCTCCTCGGGATTGAACGCATTGGACAGCGAGAGCAGCGGGCGCTCGTGACGGACTTTTGTAAAGCCGGAGAGCGGTTCACCTCCGACGCGCAAGGTCGGCGAATCATCGGACTTGAGCTCCGGCCACGAATCCTCGACAGAGGAAAGAAATCGAAAAAGCTTGTCGTACTCCGAGTCGGTTATGACCGGTTCGTCCAGAACGTAATACTGCTGAGCATGCTGTCGCAGCACGTCCGTCAACTTGTCAACGACCACTGCTGCGCTGTCACGATTGAGATCTGAAGCTTCTACTTCCGCTGCCTGCTTGAGCAAAGCGCGCGTTTCGCGCAGAAGATCCATAGGTCGTCAGAATGATCGGACTCCCGAAAAACTACCGGCTTGGTAATGTTTCGTAGAACGACTCGACTGATTCTCGTGAAATGACAAGTCGATCGCCCGGATTGAGGCCGAGAGGATAGTCGAGCCCGTCAACCGACAGGGCGATTAGATCCAGATTCTCCTCTAGAACGATCTGGTCCGTAAACGCGAAGGTGCGGACGCTATCCTTGTCGATCCAGTACGGACGTCGCAGATCCTTGTCGACCCTGACTCGGATCGGTCGTAGCGCACCACCTCTGGCCAGCACCTCAACCTTGATCTTATCACCAAGCTCCGGCTTCGACACGAGCGGCTCGGTCTCTGAATCGACCGCCTGATCCGGTGCTGCGCGCTGCAACGCCGGTGTCTCAATAATCTTTGCCGTCTGCGGTTGGTCCGCTCTTTCCGACGGAGTAACAACCTTCCACAGGAGCAGTGCGCAGACTGCCAGTACGGCTACAGCTCCGAGAGAGGTCAAAAGCGTGAAAACGCTCGACCCCGGCAGAACAACTCCGGGTGCATTCGCCTGGCGGGAGCCCGTCGGCTGCGTGGCGCCGGAAACGCTCGATATACCTTTGGCAACCGTTGGACTCGGCGGCGATTCGCCCCTACCGGTATCGCCCCTTTCCGTCGCTACGCGGTCACCGTCTGCCGACTCCTTATTCCTTGTCGGCTTTCGGGAACGGCGTTTTACGTCACGCCGAGAAGCGGAATCGTCAAGATATTCGGCAGACAGCTCGCCGTGATACATGCCGATCAAGGCACTTTCGAGACACTCCAGTGCACGCTCTGGATTAATTCCGGTAGACTCAGCGTATGTGCGTACAAGCGACCGAAGGTAAACAGAATTAAACAGCGGATTCCCCAGGAGTCCGTTCACCTCGAAGTCAGCAAGGATGCTGAGCGAGATCTTCGTCTTCTCGTAGAGGTCATCCAGTGTAACACCTTGGCGCTCACGAATCTTTTTTAGATCCTGCGCAAAGCGTTCACCGTCAGCCGGGTCGATCCTGTCGGGTTGAAATTCGGTCATGGCTTGATCTGGGAACGCAATCGTTCCGAACGGGTTGCCACGCATCCACGAGATAACCCATTGTAAACGACGGCGTTTGACGCCCCCTTGTTCGCTCCATTGCCCCATTTCGAGGGCCTAGAAGTTAGAAAACTACAGGTAATGCGCCAATGCGATCGGGATTAGATCGTCGCTGGATGCCCAAAATGGCATTATCGGCATCTCTTATTCACATTTTATCGGCTGACCTATCGATAAGGAAAATGTCCCAATTTGCTATTGTCGCCATTTCGCTCGCATTCCTGTTCACGCCCATCCACTCGTCGGCACAGGATGGCCAGCCTTCCGTGCTCATCGTAACCGCGCATCCGGACGATGATGCGCTGTTCGCTGCGACCGTGTACCGCTTCGCAACGGAACTTGGAGGAAAGGTTGATCTTGCATTAATGACTGACGGTGCAGGAGGCTATCGCTACTCCACCCTCGCCGAGCCATACTATCATTTGAAACTCACCGATCCCGCCGTGGCCAAAGAGTACCTGCCCGGAATTCGCAAGCGCGAGCTAATGGCCGGCGGGAAGATCGTAGGTGTGCGCGACTATCATTTTTTTGATCAGCCTGACACCGGATATACGCAGAATCCTGATTCCATCCTGTCCTACGTCTGGAACACCACGATTGTCGAAGAAGGCCTCGAAGATATCTTCGCGCGTCATCACTATGACTTTGTACTGACGATGCTACCGAGGTCGGATACGCATGCGCATCACAAGTCCGCTACAATACTTGCCCTTCGCACGGTGTCCAGAATGCCCGTAGCCGAACGTCCTGTTGTACTGGGCGCGTGGATCGGAGGTAAGGATGACGCCGCGAAACTGGAGTACACGACGCTACCCGGCTATCCGATCACTGAAGCCACGACGACAAATCCGCAGTTCCTTTTCGATCGGACACGACCTCTGGGACTGGACGGACGCCTGGATTATCGGATCGTGGTCAACTGGCTGATCGCAGAACACAAGTCGCAGGGAACGATGCAGCTGTTGATGAATCGGGGCGAGGTCGAGTCCTTCTGGATCTATGCAGTCGATGCGCCGGACGCCACGCAGAAGGCCGCGCAATTCTTCGAGAAGTTGAACAACTTCACTGCACGGTCGAACTAAAAACACGAAAGGCATCCGCCTCGTTGGCGGACGCCTCGTCGGGACGGCGGGATTTGAACCCACGACCCCTTGCACCCCATGCAAGTGCGCTACCGGGCTGCGCTACGTCCCGATTCCGAACACCTAGAGAGCATTCAAAACCTGCTCTAGAAAGGCGCGGATCTCCAAAAGTTCCTTTCGCGGAACGGAGGTGCTGTCGGAATCTCCATCCTCCTCAAGGGTCTGACGGGCACCTTCGATAGTGTACTTCTGATCCTTGAGTAGATACTTGATCCGCTCGATCGTTGCGATGTCCGACTTTCGATAGATCCGCCGTCCGGCCCGATTCTTCTTGGGCGCGAGCATTTTGAACTCGCTTTCCCAATAGCGAAGAACGTGGGGTTCGAGTCCCATCATCTCGGAGACTTCGCCGATTGAATAATAGAGCTTCTGAATTCCGTTCGACTTCATCGGGCTTAACGGTGCTAGTGGGTCGCAGTATTCTCTTCCTGAACGCGGCGAAACACAGATTTCAGATCCTGCACAGCACTCCATCCTCCGACGACGGACCACACTTGCGGCAGAACCTCTGAAACAGGCTCGTACAGCATCGACTCCCGGCGAGTCTGCTCTGCCGGGATTCCGATATAACCAAATACCATAAAGGCGACGCTAAGTGCAAGCGTACCCTTCAGGATCCCGACTCCCGAACCCGCAAGTCGATTGACGGCCGTCAGATTGAGCGCCCCAATGATTCGCTCCACGACCTTTACGACAACAATGACCGCCAGCTGTACTGCCAGAAACACGACAATGAATCCGGCCAGAGGTGCGAGGGCGGGCGAAAGGCCCAGCATATCCCCGACCGTTGCGCCGGCACTGTCCATGAAAGTCAATCCGACAACGAATGCAAAAAGGAGGCTGGCAAAACTGGCGATCTGCTTGATTGCGCCCGTCATGAAACCATGCACGGCCGCCGCCACGACAATCGCGGCGATAAAGATGTCAAGTAGATTCATGGTGAACGCCTATGTGGTGGATGCCTGAGAAAGCAATCGACGAACAACTTCCTGAACCCTCTTACCG
>JAGQWL010000323.1 GCA_020437385.1 Bacteroidota bacterium | reverse complement strand
GTGTGTGCGCTCGCGTCGGCACTGATGATTCAGATCGGAACGAATCTGTTCAACGATTATTCCGACGCCGTGAAGGGTGCAGATACGACAGAACGAATCGGGCCGCTTCGGGTGACTCAGGCCGGCCTTCTCGCTCCATCAAGCGTCCTTCGGGCAACGGTGCTTTCGTTTGCGCTCGCCGTGGCCTTCGGCACTTATCTGATGATTCGGGGCGGGCTTCCGATCATCATCGTTGGTGTCTGTTCGATCGTCTTCGGCTTCGTCTATTCGGGTGGTCGATTTTCGCTGTCCAGCCTGGGAATTGCCGATCTGTTCGTACTCATCTTCTTCGGACCTGTTGCGGTAGGCGGCACGTACTACGTTCAATCCCTTTCGCTGTCGCCTCCCGTTATCGTGGCGGGGTTCGCACCGGGAGTGCTGGCCACCGCCATTCTGGTGGTCAACAACGTCCGTGATATTCAACAAGACCGCCGGGCGGGTCGCGGAACGCTGGTCGTCAGGTTCGGTCGACGGTTCGGAGTGTTTCTCTATGCATTCTGCCTTACCGCGGGGAGCCTCGTTCCGGTCGTGCTCGTCATGATCTATGGTTATCCGGCGTGGGTTCTCGTTGCCTCCGCCATTATCGTCCCTGCCTTTCCGATGGTTGATCGCCTCGCGTCGAACGAGGACGGTCCGATTCTGAATGGGCTGCTTGCGACGACAGGAATCGTCCTGTTTCTGTTCAGTGTTCTCTTTTCTGTCGGGCTCATCATCGGGTGACCGGATGCTTGGCTTGAATTCCCTGCCGCCCGTGTCCACGGTCCGCCTTTTTGCATTTCGCGTCCCGTTGTCGCGGACGTTGCCCGGACGCCCCGACGAGTGGTTCCGAGAGGGGCTGTTGATTGAGGCCGAACTTGCTGACGGGCGGAAAGCGGTTGCTGAGGCCAGCCCGCTGCCGGGTTTCAGCCGCGAGTCATTACATGAGACGACAGTCGAACTGGTGCGATGGTGTCGGGCCGCCGTTGACGGAAATGCGGCGACTCCCGTGTTAGCCGCCGCAAACTTTGCGGTCGGGTCGCTGTTGCGTCAGCTCGCCGATCAGCACAACACAAATCAACGTGAAAACGACCCGAATCAACGCGACGGGCATCGGACTCATGACCGCGACATAGAACTGAACGCGCTCGTTACTGCGGATCCTCAGGGACAAGCCGATGCGATCCGCCTCTACCGACGAGGATTCCGAACGTTCAAGGTGAAGGTCGGTCGAGGCGATTCAGATTCGGAGGCTTCTGTCGCAGCGAGCATTGCCGCACTCGGTGAAGACGTCAGAATTCGGATCGATTCGAACCGGGCCTGGCATCTCGTTGAGGCCGTATCGTTCGCGCGCCAACTCCTGACGGTGTGCGGCCGGCTCGGCCGGCAAAACGACGCTGTTGCGTATTTCGAAGAGCCGCTGTCGGACCCAACTCAGCTTGCACGGTTCGTAGCGGACACCGGCATTCGGGTCGCACTTGACGAATCGATCAGGGAAGCGCGTGGAACCGACGTACTTGACCCGGGTCATGTTGTGGCGGCCGTCCTCAAGCCCTCATTAGGAGGCTGGACACACACCGAGCAGATTATTTCACTCGCAAAGGAACGCGGAATAGACTGCGTGATCAGTTCGTCTTTCGAATCGGGCGTTGGTCTGGCCGTCCTGGCGCGTCTTGCTTCGAATCTCACCGGTTCGTCGGTTCCAGTCGGACTTGGAACCTACGACTGGATTGCCCGCGACGTGCTGTCTCCGCGACCGGCCCTTGATGGTCCGCGGATCCGTCCGATCGAGCCGGAGGTTCTTGCGTCGACGTTGAATCGAGCGCAGTTGAGCCTGCTTGTTGAGGAAGCCGCGACCGGTCGATCCGGAAACGACGCTGTTTTATGATGCCTGAGCACACTGAAAACGACTTTCTGGAATGCCCGATAGGGCGGGGGGCACGAGACTTTCCCGACCGTACGGCGGTTGTCGCTGGTGATTTGCGAATCGGGTACCGTGCGTTGGAGCAAATGGTGTCGGGCGTCGCTGAGCGCCTCGGACCGGTCGGCCGAGCGGGTGGGACGATCGTTGCGGTGGCGGGTTCGAATTCGGTCGAGTATGTCGCGGCCGTTTTCGGAATTCTGCGGGCCGGGTTGACGGCGTGCTTGCTGAATACAAGGGTGCCCGTGATTACCCGGAATTCGCAGCTGGCTGCGATCGGCTGCAATTTGCTTTTGACGGATGCGGATCGCGCCGCGGATCTCGCCACGGATAGTTCCACAGTGAGCGCCTCGGCGAGTGCGGATTCAGGCTTGCACGTTCGCGCTCTGGCGGATGTCGCGCACGGAACGCCCGGTTCAGCGGATGACGTCGCGACGCTGCAGTTGGCGGCACACGCAACGATCGTTTTCACGTCTGGAAGCACCGGCGCGCCAAAGGCCGTGGTCCACACGGTGGCCAACCACTACTACAGTTCGCTTGGCTCGGAAAGCGTCGTGCCGCTCAGGGAGACCGACGTCTGGCTCGCTTCACTTCCGTTCTTTCACGTCGGCGGTCTCGCGATCCTGTTTCGCAGCTTTCTTGCCGGAGCGTCTGTTGAAATTGCCGAACCGAGAGATGCCCCCGAGCGAATCAGTCGACAGGGAATCACGCACGCCTCGCTGGTGCAGGCGCAGCTCAAGCGCTGGGTGGATCTGGGAGGCCGCGTCGGATCCGATCTGCGCGTGGTGCTTGCCGGCGGCAGTTCCATCGCTCCGGGCCTGTTCAGGGGCTGCACGCAACGAGGCTTGCCAATTCGTCTAACCTATGGCTCGACGGAGATGGCCTCACAAATCGCGACGAGGCTCTCTTCTGATCCCGATGTGGGGTCCGGCTATTGCGGTCCTGTTTTGCCTTATCGAGAGGTCCGTATTGGTGATTCCGGCCGAATCGAGGTTAGAGGTGAAACACGGTTCGCCGGGTATCTGACGCCTGAAGGATTGACATCTCCATTTGACGCCGACGGCTGGTTTCGGACGTCAGACGTTGGAGTCCTTGAGGCCGATGGCCTGTACGTCACCGGCCGTCTC
>JAGQWL010000322.1 GCA_020437385.1 Bacteroidota bacterium | reverse complement strand
GAAACGTCGACGGCGGGCGGCGACTCGAGGCCGCCGAGCGTCCAGCCTGTCGGGAGACCCGAAGCGGCCGTTCATAAATCAGATCCGCGGAGGAACGAGACCATTAAGGTCGGTGGCGAAACCCTCAACTACTACTTCGGTGACCTTCACGCGCACTCGGTTCATACCGACGCCACGAATGATGTCGATGAGTTCTATCACCGCTACCGGGACGCGTACGGCTACGACTTCGCGGCCCTGACGGACCACGACTATCTCGACGGAATTGAACTGAGCCGCGCCGAGCTTGAACTCATCTGGTCCCACGCCGATCGCATGTCGACCGACGGGCGCTTCATCGCATTGCATGGCTATGAGTGGACCTCACCGGCAATTGCCGATCACGCCGCCGCCGGCGCGCGAGTGGGCGAAGGACACCGACATATCATCTATCCCGATCGCCGCGGCCCCCTGGTCAGCTACGGCGATCCCGACGCCGATACCGGTGCGAAGTTGCTGGAGCGCCTTCGCGGTCTGCGTGCGCTCGTAATTCCGCATCACACCGCATGGAGTGGGACTGACTGGGACGCGCACGACGACGAACTGCAGCGCCTCGTCGAAGTTTGTTCAACGCACGGCCGTTTCGAGTTCGCGGGCAATCGTCCGATTGGTTACCGGCGCGATCATCTGCATCCGCATCGATTCGTGGAGGACGGACTTGCTCGTGGTTATCGACTCGGGTTCACCGGAGGAAGCGACTCGCACGGCCTTCGCTGGCATGCAACAGAACTCGAAGGACGTGCCAGACACATTCCCCCGGGGACGCATGTCGGATGGAAGGAGGATGCCTTCAGGACCGGCATGACGGTTGTTCTCGCACCGGAGCTCACGCGTGAGGATCTCTTTGACGCGCTTTACCGCAGGCGGTGCTACGCAACATCCGGGGTACGTATCGTCCTGGACTTCCGCGTGAATGGCCGGCTGATGGGCTCCGACATCTCGACCGCGGATCAGCCACTGATCGCAGTCGAAGTCAAAGGTACCGGCGGAATTCGGTCGATTGAGATCGTGTCATCAGGTCATGTCGTGAGCGGCATCGACGTGAGGCCGGGTGAGGCCGTGGATCACATGAGCTTCAGCTATACCGATCGGTTGTTGATTCCGGGCGAAGAGCGTTACTACTACGCACGGGTCGTTCAGGAGGACGGCAACATGGCGTGGAGCAGCCCAGTCTGGGTCCGCTACGCCGAGGCCGCCTAATCAGCCGCCGCATCGCTGCCGGCGCGGAGGAACAACACGCCGCAACCGACGAAGACGACGATCAATGTGGAATAAACCGCCAGGCTGGCGCCGCGGCTATGCACGAGCAGAATCGCGGGTACGAGTGCCATGCCAAATGATGCCCATCCGATGAGGCGTCCCGGGCGTCCCGCGACGTGCGACTCGCCGAGCTCACTCGACGCATCGATCGGGGTCTCGATTCGCTTGAAGAACCGCCCGACTCGTTCATCGTCCTCTGCGAGCGTTCGTGCATACACGCGCGAACACGCAAAATTGGCAGCCGCCAGCAGGCCAAGGGCAACGATCAACGTGGCCGAACTGAATCCGGACCGATAGCCGCCGCTCATCGTCGGCGCGTCAAAGACGGATAGTGCGCCAAGGAGCAACGCGCTGAGCGCAACTGAGAGCAGAAGCGCCTGAACCGCGGAGCGTTGATACGCACGAGCGAGCGGTCGTGACGAGAACAAAACGACAAGACAAACGAGCGCAACCGCGAGATACTGCGGACCGAGTGTCCAGTCGAGATCAAATCGCGCAACGGCCGCGACGGCAACGCCTGACAGGATCGCGGGTACGGCAGACCACGGGACAGGCGTCCGACTGACGATTCCGATGAACAGCGGAATGGTCACGGGAATGGCAACCAGACCGAGCACGATGTTGGAAATTGTGAAGATCCCCAGGGAGCTATGGACGATCAGCAACCCTCCTCCCACAGCGAAGAATGCCAGAACAACAATCGTCACGCGACCGATTACCAGCAGCTGTCGTTCTGTTGCATCGGGATTGATGTGTCCCTTGTAAAGATCGACGGACACGATTGCCGACACCGTGTTCCAGACTGAATCCAGTGCGGACATCGACGCAGCGACCATCGCCGCCAGAAACAATCCGACGACACCAACCGGCATGTAGCGCATGACGACGCCGATGAAGATGGACTCATCCGGTTTTGTTGCACCTGCAAACTCGACGAGCTGGGAGGGATCGGGCCAGAGGATCTTGCCGACCAGAGGTGGCAGACCAAATAGCAGCGGCGACGTCAGAAATAGAAAGAATGCGATCCATCCAACCTTCAGCGCCGCTTTTTCGTCCTTCACGCTGAAGAAGCGCTGCGCCTTGTCGCCAACAACCATTCCGAACATTCCGGACACCGCGAAGCCTATAAGGTACCAGTGCGTGTAAATGGTGCCACTCCTGACCTCGTGTCGCAGTTGAAGTGGTGGTAGTCGCGACACGAGATCCGATGGAGACTGAATGTCCCCGGATATGAATATCGCCACGATCAAACCGACGCAGACCGCGAGCAGTACGAGGAATTGCAGGACATCGGTCATGCTGACCGCCCAGATCCCACCGGCGACCGAGTAGACGAGCACAAAAACTCCGAAGAAGAGAATCAATGCGTCGATGGCCCACGCCTGCCCCGGAAAAAGTGCCGGAGCAGAAATCCTCGCCACGGACGCGAGGTGATGTGCGGGCCAGTACATCATGCTTACGACGAGTACGACACTCAGCACGAGTCGCGTCGGATGATTGAACCGCTCCTCCACGTATTCGACCGGCGACGAAATCCGGGATCGCCGCCACCGTACGGCCGTAAGCAGAAAGCCGCCGGCGAACCCGACAGGCTTCGCAAGCAGGTAGAACAGTCCAAACCAGCCCGTGTTGTAGATAAAACTCGCCGCGCCCGTGAACATCCAGGCCGAGAATGTCGTCATGTATAACGATACCCCCGCGGCCCACCACGGTATTCGGTTGCCTCCGATGAAAAAGTCGGTCCCGGTTCGATTTGATCGTGCAAACCAGAATCCGGCGACAAGCACGGCTACCAGGTAGACGCCAACGACCAGATAATCCGCAACCGGCAGCCTTGCGCTCATGTCGGGGTGGAAGAGTAGTTCAACTGTCGGGCGGTATTTTAAACAATTGTGTCATGAGACCAACAACTTTATGCAAGTAGTGAAACGCAAGTCAGAAACACCTTCCTGGACATTCGCCTACGCGTCGGATATGCATGTGGGATCCCCCCGATCGTATCGATTTCAACCTGCATGGAACGAGAACTGGAACACGGCGCGCGATCAGATTATCGCGATGAGTCCCGACTTCCTGATTGTGGGTGGCGACATGACGCGAGACGGCAGCACGCACCGAGAAGAGCTGACCTCCTTTCGAAGAGAACTCGAGGGTCTGCCCTTTCCTGCTCACGTGATTCCGGGAAATCACGAGGTCGGAAACAAACCGCTTGCTTCAGACACGGGGTCAGTCTCGACGCGCTTTATCGATCAATACGAATCGGTCTTCGGCCCGTCAAACTGGTCATTTGTCTACAAGAACGTCCGCTTCACCGGAATCAATGCCTTTCTGCTGGGCTCGGGGCTGGCCGAGGAACGCGTCCTGCGGACGTGGATCGAAGACCTGGACGCCGATGCTGATACGGACCATCACGTATGGCTTCTGCATCCAGCACCGTTCGCGGACGCCTGGACCGACGCGGCTTTCGATCCTGAGTCGGACCGGACTGCCTGGTACTTCACGCTTGATCCCGAGGAGCGCGACTTCCTGATGCAGCATTTCCAACGAACCGGGACAACGCATGTCGTTTCGGGGCACATTCATTGTCACCGGCAGGTCCACTACGACGGAATCCAATTCATCTTTGCCCCCTCGACCGCCTTTGCCCAGTGGGCGGATCGATGGAAGGATGGGGACCCAACGCTGGGATTCCTACGCGCCGATGTTTTTCCCGATCGCATCAACTTCGACGTGGTTCCGTTGACGCGAACGTCGGACCTTGCAGGCTACGGGCCCGGAGGAAACCCGCGCATCGAAGGTCGAGATTATTCTGCCGCCCAGGAGGAGCCGCCATTCGCTCCATCTTTCCGGGAGGACGAGTAACTTCGGATTCAGACAGCCCGTTATTGATTCAATTCTGAAACATTGATGACGCAACCCTCCGAACAGGTCCTGACCGAGTACATCGACAAGGCACGCACGTATCTCACTGATACGCTGCTCCCCTTCTGGATCCGGAACTCTCCCGATCCTGATTTTGGTGGCTTCCTGACGTACTTCGATAGTCGCGGGATTGCGACCGGAGAGACAGACAAGTCCTTTCTTTCGCAGATCCGCATGCTGTTCACCATGAGCAGTGCGCATCGGGCGGGGTATGGCGACGGCGAATGCGCACGACTGGCGTCGGATGCGGCCGACTTCATTCTCAAGCATTACTGGGATGACGAACACGGCGGCTGGTTCTGGATGACGGATCGTGCAGGCCGGCCACTTGATCAATCGAAGGTGGGCTACGGCCATTGTTTCGGCGTGTATGCGTTTGCCGAATACTTTCTTGCCACCGGAGACCCGAGGGGCCGCGAGGCCTCACTGCGAACGTATCAGGCGATTTGCGAAAACATGATCGACACGGCACATGGCGGATTCATCGAATTGATGAATCGGGACTGGACGCCGCTGCCCCCCGGCGAGTATGGTGGTGACCGGAAGAGCATGGATGTACACATGCACATGATGGAGGCCTTCACCAATCTATACGAGATGACGGGGCACCCGACGCATCGTCGCCGTGTCCTCGAAGCGGTCGACATCCTTCGTCGACACATGATTCGAAATGATTCGGGCGTAGGATTCTGGCAGTTCAAGTTCGACTTCACGCCGCTGCCTGCGATCAACTTCGTCACGTCCTGGGGCCGCGATGCGGAACCGGATGAAAGCGGCGGCCATCCGCTGAACTGGACGTCCTACGGACACAATGTTGAGTTCGGGTGGCTCCTGCTGCATACCGCACGCGTACTCGAAATTGGTGAATCAGATTTTGTCGACGTGCATCGCAAGGTCTGTGACCAATGTGTGGAGTTCGGGATTGATCACGAGTACGGTGGCGTTTATTGCGAGGGTCCGGTCGCCGGGAAGCCGACGAGTACCGAAAAACAGTTCTGGCAACAGGGCGAAATCATGGTTGGCATGCTGGATGCCTACCGACTGATTGGAGACGAACGGTACTGGGACGCGTTCGAGAAGGTCTGGCGATTTCTGTTTGACAAGATTGTCTGCTGGGACGGCGGCGGAGAGTGGTACGAGCG
>JAGQWL010000040.1 GCA_020437385.1 Bacteroidota bacterium | reverse complement strand
TTGACGAACCGACAAACCACCTTGACATCGACAGCATTGGCTGGCTCGAAGGCTACCTGAATACGTATCCAGGTACGGTCGTTATCGTATCCCACGACCGCTACTTCCTGGATCGGATGACCACGACCACGGCCGAGCTGTATGCAGGTCGAGTGACCGAGTTCAAGGGCAACTATTCGTTTTATCTCGAGGCGCGTGTTACGCAGCGCGAGCTCTACAAGGCATCGTACGAGAATCAGCAGCGCGAGATCGAGCAAGCTGAGCGTTTTATCGAACGCTTCCGCTCGAAAGCGACCAAGGCGCGACAAGTGCAGAGTCGTGTGAAGGCACTTGATAAGATGGAGCGACTTCCACCGCCGCCAACGGAAGACGCCGCCATTCACATCCGATTTCCGGAGCCCCGGCGGTCCGGAAAGGTTGTCTTCGAACTCTCCAGCTTCTCGAAAACGTACCACTCGGACGAAGGCGATGTGCACGTCTTCGACAAAGCGCCGCCGCTCGTGATAGAGCGAGGGCACAAGATCGCGTTGATCGGCAAGAACGGGGCGGGAAAATCGACACTCGCGCGTATCGTCAACGGCACCGAGTCCTTTGAAGGCACGCGAACTCTTGGCCATCAGGTGGAGCTGGCGTTCTTTGCGCAGCACCAGGCGGAGGCCCTTAATCCGTCGAAGACAATACTCGACACAATGCTGGAGACGGCGCGTGGTCAGACCGAAACCGAGGTGCGCACAATCCTCGGCGCGTTCCTGTTCTCGGGGGACGATGTCTTCAAACCCGTCTCCGTACTTTCGGGAGGCGAAAAAAGCCGCGTCGCCCTGGCGAAAACCTTGCTCGTCCCCGCAAACTTCCTGATCCTCGACGAGCCGACGAATCACCTGGACATACAGTCGGTAAACGTACTCATCGAGGCATTGCAGCAGTACTCCGGATCCTTTCTGGTTGTAAGCCACGACCGGCACTTCCTCGACCAGATTACGAATCACGTGTGGCGCGCCGAGGATCATACGGTGCATGCCTTCTCCGGCAACTACTCGGACTACCTGTGGCAGATCGAGCACGGGACGGCGGCCCGGATGTCCGGCGCTACAACCGGCACCAGCTCGGGCGCCGCCTCCGAGATCTCGAGGGAAACGCAGAGCACTTCATCGAAGCCGGATGCCGAAAAGAAGCACAGCGGCAAGAAGACCAGAGAGCAGCGCAGACTCGAAGCGGAAGAACGCGCCCGAATGCGCGAGCAGAATGCTGCGAGCGGCGGCGAGCTCGAGGCCCTGAGTTCGTATCAATTGCAGAAACTGTATTCCAAGGTCGAACAGAAGATCTTTCAGGCCGAGCGGGAGCAGCGGAAGATCGAGAAGGAGCTCGCCGACGAGAAGCTTTACAGCGACCACGAGCTGGCGCGGACCGTCACGCAGCGGTACGAGGAGTCGAAGTCCGAACTCGCGGACCTGTATCGGCAATGGGAGGAAATAGCCGAAACCCTGGAGGCCGCCGGGAAAACTTGAAAAGACGGTACGCAATCGTTGTTGCCTGCCTCCTGCTGATCGAGATCGTCTTGCGGCTCGCCGGCATGGGACCGGTGAGGCTGCCGGAGGAACTCGGCGCGGCCAGTCTGTTCGAGGCGGACTCGCTTCTCGGATACACGACACGTCCCGGATACGTCGAGATGCCGACGGGATCCGGGTGGACCTCGATCCGCCATAACGCGGATGGAAACCGAGCGGTCGAGCCGGCAGACAACTACCTCGAAGAGTCGGCTGCAATTGAGGTTTGGTTCGCGGGCGGAAGCGATGTTTACGGGGTCGATCTTCCGGACCGGGAGACGATCCCCTGGTTGCTGACAGACAGGCTGCGCGAGATGGCACCGCGGGCGTTCGTCGTCCACAATCTGGCCGTTCCTGGCTATTCGGCAGACGAGACTTACCTGAAGATGCGGCAGGCAATCGACTGGGGGCAGCGGCCGAATATCGTAATTCTGCCGACTCGGTATGCGGAGACCGTTCACACGCGTTCGGGCAGGTATTCTCTTCAACGAATCCTCGGCCGCAGCTCGTATTCCTATCCGATCGTGCGCGCTGCGGGTAACAGGTCTCCTAAATATCATGCGACGGGGTATGAGCCACTTCCCGGCGCGACGTTTTCCGCGATCCTGGGTGGCCTGGACCGATTACTGAGACTCGGCGGGACCACCGGGAGCAACGGGAAACTGTTACGGGAAACGGTTGCGCTGCTTCAGTCCCATGACGTGAAGGTCATAGTGATCGACTCGACCGGCAAGACCAATTTCGGCGACCAGGTGACGGTTGTTGCCAGCGAGTCGGGAGGCTCCAATGCGGATCTTGCGGGTCGACTTCGAGACGCCATCGGGGAAATCCACAGCCCCGGGGAACACTGAATCGCGGAACAAAGTGAACAGCACTCGCAAGACGTTTATTTTCTGATCATGCCCGTGACGAACCTCCGTTTCCGACCTTTCGGATTCATTGCCGTGGCGCTGTTCGTCGCCGGCTTCGCAGCCCCGGCTACAGGGCAGATCTACAAGCTTCCACGGATCGACGGCGCCCCGGGCGACCACTTCGGCGTCGACGTGGCGATCGATTCGAATCGAGTCCTGATCGGGGCAACCGGGATCAATGCGTGCGGCGACAATGCCGGCGCCGCGTATGTCTACGAACGAGACGACTCGACCGGTCAGTGGCGATACAAGGCAACGCTTCAGGCGAACGATTGCGCAGCCGGCGACTTCTTCGGTCGAACTGTCGCACTGAGCGGCAACGTCGCGGTTGTATCGGCCTTCCATGGATCCACCGCCGCCATGTCCAACATGACGCCCAACGCGGCCTACGTCTTTGAACCGGACTCGTCCGGGGCGTGGCGCCAGACCGCGCGGCTTTCGACTGGCACCGACGATTCGGAGGGGCGCTTTGCAGCTGATGTCGCGGTAGACGGAAACAGGATCGCCATTTCCACGGCCGGTGACCTGACGGGCGGACAAATCAATGGCGCCGTTTATGTGTATGAACGCTCCGCCACCGGACACTGGGTTCGCTCAGCACGCTTGAGTGCGCCGACGGATGCCCGCGGTTACGTCATCGGAGGAAGTCTGTCTCTCGACGGGGATCGCGTACTCGTGGGCGCCTCTACAGCCGTCCAGCATCGAAGCGGTGGTGCGTACATTTTCGATTATGATCCGGCGACGCGCGACTGGACCTGGACCGGACGAATCACAGGTCTGAATGATTTTTTTCTCGCGGCCGATCTGGATGGAGACCAGCTTCTGATCGGGGAGCGAAAGGCGGGCCGGAAGGACGAAGGAGCGGCGTCGATCTACCAGCGGCAGTCCGACGGGAAATGGACAAAGCACGCTTCTCTCGCGCCGTCAAACCCGTTTGAGCTCGGTGCGTTCGGATCAGCGGTGGCCATCGAAGGAGGCAGGGCTCTTGTCGTCGGATACGACGAACAACTCCAGTTCGACTACAACATCGATCGCGTCGTCTACGTCTTCGAGCAGCACGAAGACGGCGCATGGAGCCAGGAGAACATCATCGATGTCGGCGAGGTGTTCTTTGGTTCTGCCATCGACCTCGACGACGCGGTAGCCGCGATCGGCCAGGCATCGGATGCGGAGGTCGGCGAATGCCTCATTGTCGTGCTGCATTGAGGCGGATCCGTCGTGTTGGCAGGGTCGAACCGAGTTGCGCAACCGAAGGTGTGCTAATGTCGAGTAGACATTGTACCATTGGGCAGTCCTGGCAAATCCCATGAAACAATGTCGACACGTTCCCCTCTCCTCGCGCTTGTCTCCGCGCTTCTCGTTTCCGTCGTGACGCCCGCTTTCACAATTGAAACGCCTCCTCGAGTGGGCGTCGGTAAGCTGACGACGGAATACAAGGTCGACCCGGTCGGGATCGACGTGATGCAGCCCCGCTTCGGATGGCAGCTTCAGGCGACGGAGCGCGGCGTTCTGCAATCCGCGTACGAAATCCAGGTTGCGCAATCAGAACGGCAACTCGTTCGCGGCCGCGACCTGCTATGGGAGACCGGCAAGATCGACTCCGATCAGTCGATCCACGTCGAATACGCGGGTCCGACACCTGTATCGGGACAGCGCTACTTCTGGCGTGTTCGGGTCTGGGATCAGGCCGGCAATCGGTCGGATTGGAGCAAGCCGGCGTACTGGGAGATGGGACTGCTCAACGAATCCGATTGGACCGCCGAATGGATCACACCATTGGTCGCCGAGGACTCGACGGCTCCTCCTCCGGTCCCGCTGCTGCGTGGCACGTTCGACGTTGATGGTCGCGTCCAAAGCGCACGTCTGTACGTGACGAGCCTCGGACTCAACGAGGTTTTTCTGAATGGTTCGCAAGTCGGCGACCGCGTCCTGACGCCGGGCTGGACCAGCTACAACACGCGCCTTCAGTACGAGACGTATGACGTAACGGATCTGGTCCGATCGGGTGCCAACGTTCTCGGCGCAATGGTCGCCGAGGGATGGTTCCGCGGCCGGCTAGCCTGGAGGGATCAGCACAATATCTACGGCGACAAGTTCGGCCTGCTTGCTCAACTGAACGTCACGTTCGCCGACGGATCAACCCGAACGTACGGCACAAATAAGGAATGGAAGGCTGCCTCCGGACCCGTCGTATCGTCGGGCATCTACGACGGCGAGGTGTACGATGCGAGACTGGAGCGTGATGGGTGGGACGACACCGGGTACGACGATTCGAACTGGAATGGCGTCGCGATACTCGATCACGCAAAGGACATTCTGATCGCTCCGGCCGGACCGCCAATGCGCCGGATTGAGGAATTGAAACCCGTCTCGATCTTCACGACCCCGGCAGGCGACACCGTGGTCGACCTCGGCCAGAACATGGTCGGCTGGGTGTGGCTCCGCGTGATCGGTCCGGCATGGACGACCGTGAAGCGCCGACACGCCGAAGTGCTCGACAGCGACGGCAACTTCTACACGGAGAATCTGCGCGCGGCCAAGGCTGCGGCGACCTATACGCTTCGTGGGTCCGGCGAAGAGGTGTATGAACCACACTTCACGTTCATGGGCTTTCGATATGTTGCTGTCGAGGGTTATCCGGGCGAGTTGACCAGCGACAACATCACCGGAGTTGTTGTGCACTCGGACATGGAGCCGACAGGCACCTTCGAAACCTCAAACGAGATGCTGAACAAGCTTCAGCACAATATCGTCTGGGGCCAGCGAGGCAATTTCCTGGATGTCCCGACGGACACGCCGGCGCGCGACGAACGGCTCGGCTGGACAGGTGACGCGCAGGCCTTCGCGCCGACGGCCGCCTTCAATTACAACGTTGCGTCGTTTTTTACAAAATGGTTGGCGGATGTCGCCACTGACCAGAAACCGAATGGAAGCGTCCCCTGGGTCGTTCCGGATGTGCTTGCGGCGCTTGGCGGCTCGGCGGCGGAAGGCGGAGCCGCAGGCTGGGGTGACATCGCAACGATCGGGCCCTGGACCATGTACCTGGCCTACGGTGACGAGAGGCTCCTCGCGACACAATATCCGAGCATGAAGAACTGGGTTGACTTCATTCACAAAGCGGCCGGCGATGACCTGATCTGGAGCGAGACGTTCACCTTTGGCGACTGGCTGTCTTTCGCAACAACGAATGCAGATTACCCCGGGGCGACGACGGACAAGGACATGATCGCGACGATGTTCTTCGCCCATTCGGCGGACCTGACGGCGAGGGCCGCGACCGTACTCGGAGAGCACGAAGACGCGACGTTTTACCGAAGTTTGTTCAACCAGATCAAGGATGCCTTTAACCGGGAGTATGTGACGGGAACGGGCAGGATCGCGTCGAACACGCAAACGGCCTACGCACTCGCCCTGGAATTCAATCTGCTGCCCGAAACGATGCGGAACGAGGCGGGCGAGCGGCTGGCGGCGGACGTCAGCAAGTTCGGCCACCTGACGACCGGGTTCCTTGGAACACCGCATCTCGCGCCTGCGCTTCAGCACACCGGACACATCGATCTCGCCTACCAGTTGCTGCTGCGTGAGAAGTACCCGTCATGGCTGTATCCGATCACGCGCGGCGCCACGACAATGTGGGAGCGCTGGGATGGGATCAAGGAAGACGGTTCGTTCCAGGACGTGGGTATGAATTCGTTTAATCACTATGCCTACGGAGCGATCGGTGACTGGATGTATCGCGTGGTGGCCGGCCTTCAGCTCGACCCGACCCACCCTGCCTACAAGCACGTGTTGATTCAGCCACACCCGGGCGGCGATCTGGCGTTTGCCCATGCCGAAATCGAATCGCTCTACGGTCGAGTATCTTCTAAATGGGAGCGTACAACATCGGGACTTCGCGTGGCCGCACGCGTAGCCGCTAATACGACAGCAACCGTCCGACTCCCCGGAGCGGTTCTCGCAACGGTGACCGAGAGTGGCAGAGCAGTTCGGTCTGCGCCAGGCGTTTCCAGTGCGCGGCAGGACGGCGATGATGTTGTCGTCGAAACAGGATCCGGCAACTACGTTTTCGAATACCCATCCGCCAAGTAATGTCGACTTCAGACAATTCCCCGTTGACAGTACCGGCAACGGAATCGCTCACCGATCGACTGGACGCACTCAATGAGTTCGACCGGGAGCCCGTATCGGAGAAGAGCCTTCAGGGGCCGGGGAGCTTTATCGGGCTGTATGCCGGCGAGCATGTCGCCGGAACGGAGTTCGTGATCGGGCCGCTCTTTGTTGCGCACGGCGTGACGGCCTCCGACTTGCTGCTCGGGCTGCTCGTCGGGAATCTTCTGGCCGTCGCGTCGTGGGGATTGCTCTGCGCGCCGATTGCCACCCGGACCCGTCTCAATCTGTACTGGAAGCTCCGAAAGA
>JAGQWL010000321.1 GCA_020437385.1 Bacteroidota bacterium | reverse complement strand
CGTGAACGGCTGCTTCGGCTCATCGCCCGGAATTCGGCGCAGCAAATACGACACGAACGGCTGCGTTTCCCGGGCAACGGCGAGCCCCTTCAGCATTTCCCTCATCTCGCCGCCCCGAGTCGCGAACATCGTGACGTATCGATGCGGAGCCGCCAGCATGAGCGCATGACTGATCCAATGTCGCGCCCCTTCGTTGTCACCTCTGCGGAAACAGGCAAGCGACCGCACGATCGAGAGCTCCATCACCGCACGCATGTGACCGTCCCCCGTACATCGATCAACCAGGCGATCATGCAGTGCATCCGCCTCCATTGTCCGCCCCTCCCGGTACATTAATTCGACGAGCACGACATAGTTGCGCTCATCGCGAAGGGAGATCTGGTCCTGCTCGAAATCGTGGTGATCGATCCAGTAGCGCGCCGTTATCGGGTCGTCGAGCTGCAGATAGAGCGAGGCCATCAAGGCAGGCTTCGACAGGGTCGACCACGAAAGATGCCGTGCCTCGTCCGTGAACTCGGCGACCTGGATCGCCGCCTCGAAGTCTCCCCGGGCCGCCAGGACCTCAGCGAGGTTAACGTTCAGACACCGTTCAAAAAGACCGCTCGCGGACGAAAGATTCTGAAGTCCGATGCGGATAGTCTTCTCAGCGAGATCGAGCTGCCCCTGGTCGTACTGACACCGCGATGACGTCCATGCACCGCTAGCCGAAATCAGCGGATGACACACGTCGGCGGCCTTGATGATGCGACTGATTTCGGTCGCGTAATGCTTTCGCTGATTCAGGTCGCCCAGGACAAAATTGATGTCGTGCAAGCGGACCAGTGCCAGTACCGTCGCCAGTTCGTTTCCGGATCGGAGGCTGACGTCGTACAACGATTCCCAGATTCCGCGGGCAGTGTCGGGAAAACCGCCGATGCAATACGACTCTCCCATGCTGAGACATACTGCAATCTTCACCGCCGTTTCCGAGTCATCGAGGTCTTCCAGGATCGCCCACAGCTTCGCCATCTTTGCTTCGTCCAGCGCGCCGTGTTCACGTGCGTCGTGCAAGACATCGAGTGCAAGCATCTCGGCGGCATAACCCGGCTGATCGCTGGAGCCCGACGGCAACGTGCGGATCGCGCCGGCAGCGTACCGGAGTGCCTGTGCAGACTCTGCCTGCTGGCCGCCGAGGGTAGCCAGCCAACCGGCGGTAATGCACAGGCGCGGACTCTGCAGAAACGCCTGCGGCGGTACGGATTGCAACCATTTCTGAACTGACCGATACTCGCACGTTCGCCAGACGAGCTCGTTCATCAGGCCGTCGACAACTTCGATAGTCTGTTCGAGGTCCCCCATTTGTCTCGCGTGCCAGAACGCACGATCCGGAATGCCCATGTTGGCATACCAGCGGGCGGCACGGCGGTGGCTCTCAAGGAAGGCCTCGGGCGACTCACGTTCGAATCGACTTGCGAGTGACGTTGCAAACAATTGATGGTACCGGAACAGCTCGGCCCTGTCGTCCAGCGAGATCACAAACAGATTTGCGCGCTGCAGCTCCCGCAAAACAGCATGGCACTCGGCCGGAGACATCGTGCCCATCACCTCGGCACACAACTCGTCCCGAAGCTCACGGAGCACACTTGTCGCAAGAAGGAACTCGCGGATGTGCGGCGGCTGCGTATCGAGGATCTCGTCCGCAAGGTAGTCCGCGATCAGACTGTACTCGCCCGAAAGGGACTGGACGAACGCGGTCGGGTTTTCATGGCCCCGAACGGTCAGCATCGCGAGCTGCAGTCCGGCGATCCAGCCCTCGGTTCGCTGTGCAAGCTCGATTCTGCCCGGCCGATCAAGTCGCATCTCTCCGAGCAGGGTACAATACTGATCCACTTCATCGACGTCGAACTGGAGATCGACAAATCCAATCTCAGCCAGCGTTCCTTCCACTCGTCGCCGCGAAATCGAGAGCCGCGGTTCCTCTCTGGAGATGATGATGCACCGCACCCCTTCCGGCAGTTGCCGGGTAAAGAGCTCAAGCGACCGGTCGACTTCGTCTGATCGAATCCGATGGTAGTCGTCGATGATCAGTATAAACTGCGACCAGGTGATCTCCTCGATCAGGGTGTAAACGACCGCGTCCAGATCTGCGTTGGGCGATTGCAACACGGATCGGGCGTCAACGCCGAGGGACGGCTCCGTTGTCTGGATCGCCTGGATGATGTAATTCCAGAAGCTGACCGCGTCCGAGTCGTCCTCGTCCGCCGAGAACCATGCGACGGGCGTTGGGCTTCGGGAAGCCCAGGAAGCGACCAGGGCGGTCTTGCCGGATCCGGCTGGTGCCGCTACGAGAGTCAGCGGCTTCGATTTGGATTCGTCCAGTTTCTGGTCAAGGCGCGACCGCTCCACGAATGGATGCCGCACTCGGGGAGGGCTGACCTTCGAAACGAGTAACATGACTCAAGGACAGTATGTGAGGACCAACTTATGTCAAGATGAATTCTCCCTGTCTGGACCCGCCTCAGATTGGATACTAGCTGCACGAAGGACAGTGTAATCGTTGTAACAGTATTTGGCAAGCCGGATCACAGCTTTTCGCTTAGGCGGCAACTTGTACTGACAGGTTCTGATCTCACGATTCAACACTGCACCTGCGACAACAAAAAAGGCCGGCTGTCGTGGCCCCCTCCACGCTCAGCCGGCCAAACGCGCGGACAACCTGTCGCAAGTTGATGCTTCCGCGCCTCGCCATCAGATGTGCGGCGATTATAGGCTGACCAACTCCCCCCGAAGCGGTCAGCGTATTTCTATCAATTCAACAATCCCATCATTTCGCATGACTTCGATACTGCGAACATGACCGTTGCCCCCATCATCCACAAACACTTCCTTCGGATGCTGGATCATATGGTTCATGTTTTCGACCGACAGGTCAATGACATCGTTTCGCTGATCGTAGGTAATACCAATCAGCGGGAGCCACGAAACTTCTTTCTGCACGCCGATCTCGCGCGACATGATTCGGACCTCCGCATAGTCGACCTGTTTCCGTCGTCGATGGTCCTGCGCGAGCGCACTGAAGAACGACATCCATTCACCCTTGTCGATCTTCTTCGCGCTTATGCCTTTCATCGGTGTGCCCATCACAATCACCTCGTGATACGAAGCCCGTTCGTCCCGGCCGACTCCGGCGCTGTCCGCTCGACTTGTCATCCCTCGCGTAAGCACCGTTACCGACCCGAAATCATCGGTCTCGAAGAGGCAGCGCGCTTGAGCCGTTGCTGCCATCTCACGGTGCAAATATGCTCACGCCGTCGGGCCCAGCGTGACAGTCAAGCGTGGCTTGCGGGGTGAGGATAACCCTTTATCTGTGTAGGCAAATTCCCTACGGGCCCGGGCGCATTAGGCGGACGCCCCTCCATCGCCCCGCTCACGGACAATACAGCATACGCCTCACCGGAATCGAGCATGACGCCGACTAAGATTAGCCGTCTCTCGGAACGCTCAATCTATAGTCACGAGTCGGTCCTGCTGGAGGCGCCCGGTCATTAGACGTCCGACATCTCCCGGCAGGCCCCTCATCGAAAGAATCGAGGTCGAAGATGGAAGCAAAGAACTATACTGTTCCCACACTTCATGCCGTGGATCACGGTGCCACACTTCAGTTTCCGCGACTGAACGAACCAGCGCCGGAATTCGAGGCGAAGACAACACAGGGCATCAAGAAGCTCACGGACTACCGCGGCCGGTACCTTGTGCTCTTTTCTCATCCGGCCGACTTCACCCCGGTTTGCACGACCGAGTTCGTTGCGTTCGCGAAACATTACGACGAGTTCCGCTCCCTCGACTGCGAACTGCTCGGCCTGTCGATAGACAGCAACTACGCGCACCTCGCGTGGATACAGAACGTGAAGGAAAAGCTGGGCGTGAGCATTCCGTTTCCGATCATCGAAGACCTTTCAATGAAGGTTGCAAATGCCTACGGAATGATTCACCCGGGTTCGAGTGAGACATCCGCCGTGCGGGCCCTTTTTGTAATCGACAAAGAGGGAGTCTTGCGCGCGATGATCTACTACCCGAAGGACAATGGCCGATCGATTCGCGAAGTGATCCGGCTTGTCAAAGCGCTCCAGACGACCGACAGGCACAAGGTTGCAACGCCGGAAGGATGGCAGCCCGGAGATCGGGTAGTGGTTCCGCCACCACAAACGGCCGACGCTGCGGAAATGAGAAAGAAGGAGGCGGAAACTGCCGGATACGAGTGCGTCGACTGGTATCTCTGCACACGATCGCTCTGACGGCAACACAGAAATACAGCGCAGCAGCATCAGCGCTGAACGCAATCAAGATTAATAGAACCCACTCGGGAATAACCGGGAGGTGGCACATGAAAGAACTAGTCAGATTACAACGCATTGCGCTTGTGATGACTGCCGTTGCGGCGTTGTCAACCTCGGGCGCTTTTGCACAGGCCGGTCACGTTCTCAATGGCGTCGGACCGGCCGATCAGGCGTGGTCAGGTGCCGGGATGGCTGTCCCACAAGACGCGCTGAGCGCGCTGCAGTGGAACCCGGCGACCGTCACCATGATCGAAAACAATCAACTCGACGTGAGCCTTCAGCTTCTCTTCCCAACCGGAAAGCTGAGCTCATTCGTCCGGCAGGGCGCCTTCGGCGAAATGGGACCGCCACAGGACGTGAGCGGCGAAACGAATTCGGACGCAGGACCCTTTCCGATTCCCTCGATCGCCTACGTCTACTCAAACCCTGGCAGCCGGTGGGCGTTCGGCATGAGCGCGTTCGGCGTTGGCGGCTTTGGTGTCGACTACCTGACATCGAACGCCAATCCGATTACCACGCCGCAAGCTCCGAACGGGATGGGCTTTGGATCTATTTCGTCGCAGTTCGGCATGTTCCAGCTCGCGCCGACCGTCGCCCTTCGCGCGTCTGAAAGCGTTTCGTTCGGATTTGCACCTACCGTGAACGCGGCGACACTGAGCGTGACTCCGTTCCCGGCCGCAACACCAAACGACGCAAACGAGGACGGTTTCCCGTCCTATCCCGAAGCGCCGATGACCGTAGCCTATGGCTTCGGATTCCAGGCAGGTGTGCAGGTTCAGTCTGAACTCGGATGGAACGTGGGCGTGTCCGTCAAGTCGCGACAATACTTCTCCGACTTCGAGTTCGATTGCAAGGACGAAATGGGCGTCGTCGGTAAGGCACCCTTCCGAATGGACTATCCAATGATTCTTTCGGGCGGCGTCGGATATGCAACGGACAAATTCGTCTTTGCGGCAGATCTTCGCTACCTGGACTTCGAACACACACCCGGCTTCGACAAATCCGGCTTCAGCAACACTGGTGCCGTTGTCGGATTCGGATGGAACAGCATTCTGCTGGGTGCCATCGGCGTGCAGTATGAAGTTGCCGACGGCGTCCCAATTCGACTTGGCTACAGCTACAACGAAAACCCGATCAAGGACGCGATGGCATTCTACAACGTGTCCTCGCCGGCCATCGTGCAGCATCACGTGTCAGCCGGATTCGGAATCGACCTCAACAATTCGATTTCGGCTGCGGCTGCATTGCAGTACGGCTTCAAGAATACGATCGAAGGTCCCTGGTACCATCCGGCAATGGGCGCCGTTCCGAACACGTCCGTGACCAGCGAGTTGTCGACGCTGACGGCGATCGTAGGACTGAGCGTCAAGATGTAGCAACGAGTACGCGCTGGGGTACAGATGCGGCAGGTGCATCTGAGTGCGTATGGGGGCAGTTCCTTCGGGGCCTGCCCCCTTTTTTGCGCCATTCAGGATCGGGCACTCAGCCGGCCGGGCGTGCAGTTTCTCGCGGCCGCGACGCCGACGATCGCATGCCAGGGCAATCACCCACACAGCTTCTATTCAAACTGCTTCCGAAAAGCCGCAAACGCTTCTTCCAACGCCTCGATGCGCTCCCTCAATGCCTGTATCTCACCAACCGAATGCCCGCGTGACGCCGTGCTTGAACCCGCTTCTGCCGACGGGTCATTGACGGCTTCGTCTTCCTGAAATTCCGGTTCGCCCGCCAGCAAGTGCGCGATCCGCCCCTCCTTTTGCCCCGCCTGCCGTGGAAGATGTACTACCAGCGGTTCTTCACGCGTAACCAGCCCCTCAACAACCGACACAACCGAGTCGATGGAATCGAAATCGTGCATTCTGGACGTACGCGAGCGAACTTCGGCGATCGTCTGCGGCCCCCTCAACAACAGCGACGCCAGAACAGCCGTCTCCGGGCGCTGCAGCCGCATTCCCTCACCCAGCGCATGGCGATACTTGGTCGCACGACCTCCCGACGTGATTGCACGACCGACTAGATGCTTTCGATGCAGCGTGTCCAGCGCCTCCTGCACCTCGGACTCCGAGTAGTCGACAACCGGATTCCGGTTCGACTTCTGATTGCACGCAAGCGTCGTCGCGTTGAGCGTGAGCGGATAGTAGTCGGGCGTGCTCAAGTGCTTTTCGATCAAAACACCGAGCACTCGCGCCTCCTGGGGCGTCAGGTCAAGCGGCATATCAGTGTTCTATTATTGGAACGCGGTAGACTTGCAGAACGAGCAACAATTACCTTCCGTTCCATAGCCGCAAATCGTAATCTCTAAGCGATCGATCCGCCGGACAATTCCGACCAACGTCTTCTCGGACGATTCCCGATCGGATCGGACCTGAGCCGCTTTACCTGAGATTCGAGCACACCCGGCCCGATCAGGCATACATCCGCGTAAACACAGATCCGAGCAAACACACCTCAAGTAACGATGCATACACCGGTTTCCCGAAGGAGTCTTATCAAGCTGCTCGCAGCGGCAGCGCCGGCGGTCAGCTTCCTGCCGCAATTCTCGCCCAGGCGCAGCACACCGTCGGGCAGGTTGCTCAGCTACGCACTCTTCTTTGACGAATCCGACGTCGACCGAATCCGTTCCGCCTATTTCAACAACCCGGTCTTCGAGTCCGTCAGATCGGCACTCGAATCGATTGATGCGGATGAGACCCGCAACTTTCTCCGAACGGAAGTTCGCTTCAACGACCAGCTCTACGACATCGCCCGCGTCGGCACGCTCCTGGAAGAGTTGTCGTTTCGGTTCCTCATGAACGGCGACGAACTCTCGCGTGACCTGGCAATCGAATGCGGTGACACCATCATGAAGTTCGACCGATGGGACTTCTTTCTCGATGGTGACAAACCGATCGCGGTACAGCGCGCGTCGCAGAGTACCATCTCGATTTCACTGGGCGCCGATTGGCTGGGGGCCTCCCTCCCGGAGGAACAGCGACGTGCGTGGCTCCAGACGATGGGCGAGCGCGGCTGCCAGGCCTGCTACAATTCGCTCTACATCATCGCCAATCCTCACGCCACGACGGACTGGCGATTCGATCCCGAAAGCACCTACTTCGAACACCGCCCGGACAACAGAACCGACATGAACCGGCGCGCCGAAATCACGCAGGATACGAACCTTCGCGCCGTCCCCGCGTCCGCGATTCTGATCGGAACCACTGCCTACGAATTCGAATTCGGCAGCTCCGAAAAAACGCAGCGTTGGATGAATGTCGGCGCCGAGGCCGTCCGCGCCTTCAAACCCCTGTTCCAGGCGGACGGCTCCTACCACGAGGAAATCAGCTATGCTCACTACACCGCGACGCACCTCGCACAGGCAGCAATCGTCACGGCTCGAACGGGAAGCGTCGACCTGACCGACACCGTGAACTGGGACCGGTACGCCGACTTCCAGTTGAACATGACGATGCCGACGCGCGGCGACCGTTATTCGGTTGTCAACTTCGGCGATAGCGGAAACCATTCATTCAATGAACCTGCCCGCGCCGCGCTGCCGGGCTGGATTGCCGCCCGCAGTCAGAATACGACCGCACAATGGTATGCCGACAACCTCGCCGGCACACGCACGATCTGGGACGTCATCTGGCGCGACAATTCGCTCGAGGGCAGACCGCCCGTCGACGGCAACAAACTCTGGATCTCCGAACTCGATCGCGTCGTCGCACGGACAGGCTGGGACGAGGACGCCCTTGTTGTTGCCATGCGAAGCGGCGGTCCTGCCAACCACGAACACGCGGACCGCAATAGTATCATTGTGAAGTCCCACGGCGAGGTGCTCGTCTCCGATCCCCTGCGTCCGCCGTACAGCTTCGCCGATCCCGCGTGGCCGATGCGTCTCAGCGTCGGGCACAGCGGCGTTCTCATCGACGGCCGCGGACACCAGCATCACAATGGTGTCGAAGGGACGAACGCCTCTCGTGCGCTGGCCCGAATTGTCCATAGTGACGTCAACACCCAGCAGGCGAATTGGACAAGCAACGCAACCCAGGCGTACCGGCTCGTCGATACAAACATCAAGGGAGTGTTTCGATCGATTGCCGTGCTGTTCGAACCGCAGGTGATCGTTGTAGTGGATTCGGTCAGCAAGTACATGCAGCCGTCGCGACTTACTGCCCGATTCTTTGGATTCAATGAGGACGGCAACTACGGCGTAACTATCGGAGACGGGCGCTTCATAGTCCGGCGCCCGAACGCCGTCATGCGAGCCGAGGTCCTTTCCGAACTGGGTCATCGAATCGTTCGCGGCGAGCCGTTCGTGCCGGAGGAAACGGCAAAACTCCATCCCTTTGTCGACGTTGTGACGGATCCTGCGGAAGACATTCTGCTGGTGACCGTTCTATCGGTCGGAACGAGCGAGTCGACGCTCCCGACTATCGATACATCCTTCTCGAACGGCTCACACACGATCCGCGTAGGCGGACAGACGGTCGTTGCATCGCGCGGCGGCCTACGGGTCTCCTGAAACAGCCGGCTATCCGGTTCTTTCGATGCGGAGATTGTCGATGGTCATCACGCAGGAATGATCGCCCCGAAGGCGGAAGCCAACGTGTCCGCTTGTCCATGGATCGCCGAAGCCGGCATCTACGGCGTCATGGACCACAAGTCCATCGACCGAGACGGTGATCGCGCCGGCATTCTTCGTGATGCGGATCGCATAGGTGCGACCGGATTCGAGCGCCGGATCTGGATCCGCCGTATGCAGCAGATGGAATCCCGAATTTCGCCGGAGGTTGGACCCGGGGTTGTTCCGCCCATCCGGCCAGAACCGATGCAGGGATAGACTGTAGCCGTCGAGGCTGCCGCGGATGTATTCGTCGTATGCGCCGGTGCGGGCGGGGCTCACCTCGAACGGATCGGCGCCATCCGGGCCGTTGACGGCGAAGAAGAACACGCCGATCCCGCGGTTGTTGTTGAAGGCAAGGTCGAATGAAATGGCGATCGAATCCGGAAACCGCTGCCGCAGCCAGGCAACGACGCCTTCACCGTCAGGGTACTCCTTCAGCGCGAGCTTGCCGTCCGCCGACTCCGCCGTTCCCGTGCCCTCGATGATCCAGTCGCTACGAAGATCGAGCGGCCCGTCAAAGGCGGACTCAAACAGAATGTCGGATGTTTTTGATCGTTCGCCTGGCGCGGATCGGCCGCATCCCATCCAGGCGAGCACCACGACCAGGTACGTTCCGAGGTGTCGACAATAGATTGGGCAGGAAGGTTTGATCGCGGGCATGATTCGGTATCTTCGGTTGGTCGAAAAACCAGAACCAGTCTACGTCCTCGCGCATGGACTCACAAGATCGAATTCTCGAACGGCTCGAGGCTCTCGAACGGCAGGTTCGGACGCTCCACGTTCAGCTGGAAGCAATGCGTCGCAAGGCCACGGGCGGCCCCGCAGACCGCGACGACGAGGCCGGCGACAAGACGCTTGCTTCAGAACCGCCTGGCCTCGATGCGGCGCCGCCGACACCCGACTACCGCATCCGCAAGAATCGAAAGGAGGGTGAGCGGGCACCGCGCAACGTTCGTCTGAAGGCGCCCTCGGCGTCAGCGTGGATGGCGTGGGGGGCGGGGATCGCATTCGTGCTCGCCGCCGTGTACTTCATCAAGATTGTATACGATTTCGGCTGGCTCACGCCTGAACGACAGATCGGACTCGCAATCGCGTCGGGTATCGCACTTATCGGAGGCGGCTTGTTGCTTTCGCGCAGCAACAAGGACTACGCTGCCTTTCTGCCTGCCGCCGGAATCATCATCTTGTACCTGTCAATCTATTCCGCGCATCTGTTTTATGACATGATCGGAGTAGGCGTCGTGATCTTCGCGATTGGCGCAACGACGATCGCATCCATATGGCTGGACAGGCATTTCGATAACACCGCATACGCCATGTTCGCGGTTGTTGGTGCCTACTCCTTTCCGTTGCTTATCCAGCCGGACACGCGACGGGTCATCGACCTCGTGATTTATTTTGCCGCCTGGAGCCTGCTGTTTTCCTTCATTTCACTGCAGGAACGAAAGCGGATCATCTACATGCTCGCCATGCTGCTGGCGATCATCGGGTTTGATGTCGCGTGGCGAATGTCCGACGCGGACTCCTGGATTCCAGCGATGGTGTATCAGTTCGTTCAGTTCATCGCCTTTTCCGCAACGGCAGTCTGGTATTCGGCCGCGCACCGGGACACGATGAGTCGAACAGATGCCGTGTGGCACGCGGTGGCACTCTTCTACTTCTACGTAGTCGAGTACATTACCGTGAAGCAGCACGCACCCGACGTCGCGCCGATGGCAGCGCTTGCGAGCGCCGCCGTTGTCTTCGCCGCTTACCTCATCGCCGGCAGACTGTTGAGCGGCGAACGAGTCAGCACGGCCGGCGCAGCGCTTGTGAGCCTCTACTGCACGTCCGTCACGACTCACATCCTCTTCTTCGAACTGATTCCGACGAGCTACCTGCCCTGGGCAACCCTCCTGATGATCCCCGGGGCGTTTCTTGTCTACGACCGCCTGCGGGACCGCCCCGAAATCATGCAGCCGATCCTGATCGCTGCTCTTTTCATGATCGTCGTCGGTCTTAATCTCCTTCTTGCAGACGGTCGAAGATCCGAGGATCTCTTCATGCCCGGAGCTGCCCTCTTCGCATACTCCGCAATGCTGTACTTCGCGAGCCGACGCGTCCGGCTGGCTGGACGGCGCAACGGACTTGCCGTTCCCCTGCTCTACGCGGGCCACGTGACCTTCATGGTTGCGACGGTCCGTGTCTTCGAGTCCGGTTTGACGATCTCGATCGTCTGGGGCGTATTCGCCGTTGTGCTGTTGCTGATAGCGCTGAGGCTCCGCAATCGGATTCTCGGCCAGTCGTCCCTGATCGTTTTCGCCGCGTCCGGTCTGAAGGTGTTGTTGTATGACCTGACGGGCACCCCCTCACTCGTTCGCGTGCTGACGCTCGTGGTGCTCGGGGCAACGTTGTATGCGGGCGGATGGATGTACCAACGGATCGCACCCGAAGGCGAAGAGGGCAGCAGCGACGGGATATCTCCGCGTGTTGATGCGTAGGAAGCTCGTGTAGTACGAACAACCACGACGACATGACAGAGAAAACAGAAAGCCTGCAGTCAACTCAAGGAGAAACCACGCAACGGCCGATACCTTCACTTGGGTTCGGCACCTTTCAGCTGAAAGGCGCGACGTGCATCCAGGCCGTCGCAACCGCACTCGAAGTCGGCTACCGTCACATCGACACGGCACAGATGTACGAAAATGAGGCTGAAGTCGGCAAGGCGATCCGAGCATCCGGCGTGCCGCGATCGGAGCTGTTTGTGACAACCAAGGTGTGGCGGACGAATCTGCGCAGCGAGGATTTTCGCCGATCAACAGATGAGTGTCTTTCGAAGCTGGGACTCGATCAGGTCGACCTGCTCCTTATTCACTGGCCGAATCGCGATATCCCGCTTGACGAGCCGCTCGAAGCACTGCAGAACGCAAAAGAGGAAGGCAAAACGAAACGAGTCGGTGTCAGCAATTTTGCACCCTCGCAGCTCGAACACGCCTTGAAGGTGATTCCGGATCTCGCGTGCCTTCAGGTGGAATATCATCCGCTGCTTTCGCAGGACCGACTGCTGGAGATCGTACGATCGAACGGAATGTTCTTGACCGCCTACAGCCCGCTCGGTCAGGGAAGGCTGCTGGACAAATGGCGCCTCAAGCGGATCGCTCGGGCACACGGAAAGAATACGGCCCAGACGATTCTACGGTGGCATCTTCAACAGAACGGCGTTGTTCCGATTCCACGTTCAGGAAACGTGGACCATATCCGCTCAAACTTCGATGTCTTCGATTTCGAACTCACGAAGGATGAGATGGATCGTATCGACGCACTCGATGCGGGAAAACGCTTCGTCAATCCTGGTTGGGTTGACTGGGAACGCTAGACCACACAGACCGGACGGAGATGAAGAGAACCCTGACCGCAGTCGCAGTGCTGCTTGTGACGGCGCTGTCCTACGGCTGCGGTAATCGCGCCGGAAACGCGACAACCGGCGGTGACGAACCGATGATCGATCCGATCCCGGCGAATCAGATTCCGGACGCGCCGGTGTTGTCGCCGCAGCAGGCAATTGCGGACTTCGTTGTCGAAGACGGATTCTCCGTTGACCTTATCGCATCCGAGCCGGACGTCATTGCGCCGGTCGCCCTTGCGTTCGACGGCGACGGCGCGATCTTCGTCGTCGAGATGCGCGCCTACATGGAAAACGTTGAGGGCTCGACTGAAGACAAGCCGATAGGGACCATTCGCGTATTGCGAGACCTGGATGGCGACCATCAGTATGAAACAGTATCCACCTTCGTCGATGGACTCGTCATGCCCCGCGCAATTGCGATTGCGAACAACGGCCTGCTCGTAGCCGAACCGCCAAATCTGTGGTTCTACGAAAACAACAACTACGTCGCCGGCAAGAGGACGCTAGTGGATTCGACGTATGCGGTTGGCGGGAACCCCGAACATCAGCCCAACGGACTGGTACGCGCAATCGACAACTGGTACTACAGCGCCAAGTCCGACGTTCGCTACCGCTACCACGAAGGCAAATGGAAAAAGGAGCCAACTGAGTTCCGAGGTCAGTGGGGCATCTCCCAGGACGACTACGGCCGCCTGTTCTACAATCACAACAGCGCCACGCTGCTCGGGGACAACCTGACGCCCGGCGTGATGCACTACAATCCGAATCACGAGACGACAAGCCGCAACTACGGCGCTTCCAAGGCGAGCAACAAGGTTTATCCCATCCGGATCAATCCGGGTGTCAACAGGGCCTATCGCAAGGAAACGCTCGACGCTTTTGGCAAGCTCGACAATATGACGGCTGCCTGTGGACCCGTCATCTTTCGCGGCGACAGTTTTCCTCCGGAGTACTACGGTAACGCGTTTGTGATGGAGCCCGCCGGGAACCTGATCAAACGTGTCGTGCTGCGGGACAGCAGCGGCATCGTGAGCGGCTCGTTCCCTTACGAAGGCCGGGAGTTCCTCGCTTCGACCGACGAACGATTCCGGCCGGTGAACGCCTACACGGGACCTGACGGCGCGTTGTACATCGTCGATATGTATCGCGGCGTCATACAGCACAGCACCTACCTGACTGAATACCTTCGGAGGCAGATCGAAGCACGCGGCCTCGTTGAACCGCTGGACCTCGGCCGGATCTATCGTATCCGGCATGACGGAAGCCGGCTCGATCGGGTACCGCGCCTTCGGGACGCCGGGGCGGCTGTTCTGGTCAAGTCGCTTTCGGATCCGAATGGATGGGTACGCGACACGGCTCAGCGACTTCTCATCGAACGCAATGACCGTGACGTCATCGACGACCTTCGGAAAGTTGCCGTGCGCGGCGACAATCCGGTAGCGCAGGTCCACGCGCTGTGGACGCTCGAAGGTCTCGGTGCCATCACCGTCGATGATCTCCGCCGAGCGTCGCGATCCACACGTGAGCCCAAGGTAGTTGTGCATCTCCTGCGACTTGCGGCCGGACTTGCCGAAAGTCGCGAGGCGGGAAGCGCGTTCGAGTTTGTCGCCGGAACACCCTCCGGCGGCCGTGAGATTGAGTTGCAGCAGCTCCTCAGTCTGCAATTTTTTCAACAGCAGTATCCTGGCGAGGCTGCTCGTGCGATGGCAGCAATCGCTTCCCGTCACGCAGACAGGGAGGAGTTTGTCGATGCGCTGCTCGGCGGTCTGGGCGCCGGCTCGGATGGAAGCGCGACGTTCGCGGAAACTGCCTTCCTGGAGCGTGTGAAACGCGACGGAGCGGGTCCCGATACGCGACTTGTTGCGGCCTTGGAACAGGCTCGCTTCTCCGAACAGACCGCACCGGTTCTCGCGGCGCTCACGCCGTCTCAGGAGCACGAGGCATTGCTGGCCCGTGGGCGCGCTGCCTATTATCGGGAGTGTGCGCTTTGCCACGGGAACGGCGGCCGAGGGCTTCCGGCAACGGCTCCGTCGCTGCGGCGATCAAGCTGGGTGTTGCAGGAGCCCGAGAAGATCGTTCGTATCGTCCTTGACGGCCTGACCGGACCGGTCCAGGTTAATGGCGAATTGCTGCAAGCACCTGACGTGCTCGACGTAATGCCGGGCTTCAGAGACAATGCGAAGATGACGGACGAGGAGATCGCTGCGCTTGCTTCATTTATTCGAAACGAATGGGACAACCGAGCATCAATTGTTGGATCGAACGCGGTGAAGAGCGTCCGCGAGTCGACGAGGAACCGTGCGGGCCAGCCGTACACGCAAGCCGAGATCGAATCAGCAGCCGACGCCGCCTTTGAACCGCTGTTCGCCGAAGGCACGCTCGAACCGATGGAGCTGCTTGGCGGCACGGCTCGTTTTGAGCTCCGCGACGGTGTGCTGATCGGAACGACCGTTGCCGGATCGCCCAACTCTTTCCTCGCAACGAAGAAGCGTTATTCGGACTTTGTTCTCGAGTACGAGGTTCGGGTTGACTCGCAGATCAATTCCGGCGTTCAGATTCGAAGCAATTCGATTCCCGACTACAACGAGGGTCGTGTGCACGGATACCAGATCGAAGTGGACCCGTCTGATCGTGCCTGGAGCGCGGGGATTTACGACGAGGGCCGCCGCGGCTGGCTGTTCGATCTGCGCGGAAATCGGCGCGCCCGGGAAGCCTTCCGACAAGATGAATGGAACCACTACCGCGTCGAGGCGATCGGTCCCCACCTGCGGACGTGGATCAACGGCGTCCTTGCAGCAGACCTGATCGACGACATGACGGCCGACGGGTTTATTGCGTTCCAGGTCCATTCCGTGGGCTCGCCCGATCTGGTCGGGCGGACCGTCGAGTGGCGCAATATCCGCATCGAGGAACGCACTCAAACGGCTCGATAGGGCCCTTTCTGTTGATTTTCTTCCCGACACTTGAAACCTGAATCGGTTTGATCGTAAAATGACTGAATAGTCAGTCATCCAAAATCGGGCATGTCGCCGCGTCGCGTAGACAAGGAAGAGCGAAGGAATGAGATCCTGGAGGCAGCGATCACTGTCTTCTCCGAGAACGGGTACCACGCCTCACGCGTCGACGACATCGCGTCCCGCGCCGGCGTCAGCAAGGGAACGATCTATCTGTACTTCGACAGTCGCGAGTCGATCCTTCTCGCCGCTTTCGATCACTTCATGGAGCAGCTTCGCGACGCATTCGACCACACACTCGGGGCGGACGCAACGCCGATGCAGCGGCTGCACCAGATCCTCGACCTGAGCTTCGAACAGTTCAAGGCGAACCAGACACTGGGGCGTGTTCTCTTCGACTTCTGGTCGGCCTCCATGTACAATCCGGATCTCCCCCACCTCGATTTCAAGAAGATGTACGGCGAGTTTCGCGACCTGCTGGTCGACCTGCTGAATGACGCAGAGCAGGTAGGCGAAATCCGGGTTGACCGCCCGGCGCTGACGGCCAACTTCCTGATGGCGATTGTCGATGGCATCACGCTCCACTGGATGATGGATCCGAACATCTTCCCCGTCGAAAACCTGACTGAGCAACTGATGACATTCATAACCGACGGCATTGCAGTCCGATGAGAACCAACCGCTTTAACCGTTTGCCCTGGACGCTGGCTGCATTCGTGCTTTGCGGCGGGCTCAGCGCGCGCGCGCAAAACATCCAGACGCTGTCGGTAGATGAAGTCGTGTCCATGAGCCTCGCCAACAATCACGACCTGAAGGCGACGCGACACGGTAGTGAGATCTCTATTGCAGCCGACCACGAGGTCCGCGGCGCGCTCCTGCCATCGGTCAGCGCCTCCGGATCCTACACGCGCCTGTCCGACATACCCAGTTTCGAGCTGACGCTTCCAGCCGAATTCGCTTCCCTTGGCGACTTCTCTGTTCCCTCGATTCGAAATCGTTACGACTTCTCGGTCCGCGTGGACCAGCCGCTGTTTTCCGGCGGCCGTCTCCTGAACCAGAAGCGTTCGGCGGGCCTGTTGGCGGATGCCTCCGTCGAGTCGGTGAATGCCGCGGAGGCTGAGGTGGCTTACGCGGCCCGTGCCGCCTACTGGAATGTCTATCAGGCAGAGGCTTCCCTGGAAGTGAGCGAGGCCGCGCAGCGCTCGGTCGAAGCCCAACTCGCCGCCACTATCACCCGTAGGGAGCAGGGAGCGGCCCTGCGAAGCGATGTCCTCACCGTCCAGGCACGGCTCGGCGAAGTGAAACTCGATGTGCTCGAAGCCCGGAATGCGGTGAAGGTCGCTCACCTGAAGTTGAACGAGATCGTCGGATTGCCGATGGATGATGAGATCCACACGATTGAATCGGCGCCGCTCGACTGGTCAAACCTGGACCCCGCGAGCCTTACACAGACCGCACTGGATGATGACCCGTCGGTGCAGGCCGCGCGACTGAATGCGGACGCACTCGACGCATCGGCCAGGGCGGAACGTGCCGGCTGGCTGCCGCAGATCGGGATCGTCGCGATCTACCAGTACGCTCGCCCCAACCAGTACATCTTCCCGCTTGAAGACACGTTCAAGGGAACCTGGCAGGCGGGTTTATCCGCGACGTGGCAGCTCTGGAACTGGGGGCAGACGAAAGGCCGGTATGATCAGGCCCGGGCGCGAGCCGCACAGGCGAACGAACGACTGGTATCTGAAGAGCGATCCACGCAGTTCGCGGTCCGGGAGGCGGTAATGAATGTCGAGCACGCACGACTCGCAACGAGCGTGGCCGAGCAGAACGTGCGGCGAGCCGAATCTTCGTTCGCGGAGGTCAAGCGACGGATGGACCTCGGCGCGGCCGTGACGGCCGAGGTACTGGACGCGGAGCTTGCGGATCGTACCGCCCGGCTCCGAGAGGTGCAGGCGCGTGTCCGCTATCAGATCGCCCTCGCCGCCCTGTGGCGCGAGCTGGGCATCACCAACACACCGCAGGAACCGAATCGATGAACAACCCTGAACCGACGCAAGCGGTGACGCGATCGAAGGAAGATGTTGTATTCGAGGCTCGCGGACTCACCAAGGTCTACGACATGGGTGAGGTGCAGGTGCACGCGCTGCGCGGGATCGACCTCGACCTCTTTCGAACCGAGCTGGTCGTCATGCTCGGCCCCTCCGGGTCCGGAAAGTCGACGCTGCTGAACATTCTCGGCGGACTCGACACCGCGACCGAGGGAACGGTCTCCTATCTCGGGAGAGACCTGACGCGCGCGACGCAGCGCGAGCTGACCGAGTTCCGGCGCTACCACGTCGGATTTGTTTTCCAGTTTTACAATCTGATCCCGAGCCTGACCGCACGAGAAAACGTTGCGATCGTGACTGAGATCGCCCGAGACCCCATGCCGCCCGAAGAGGCGCTTGACCTGGTTGGCTTGAGTGACCGGCTTGATCACTTTCCCTCTCAGCTTTCAGGTGGGCAGCAACAGCGAATCGCAATTGCAAGGGCCATCGCAAAGCGACCGGCCGTGCTGCTGTGTGATGAGCCAACCGGGGCGCTCGACTCCGAGACGGGTGTTGTTGTGCTCGAAGCGATCGAACGTGTCAACCGGGAGCTCGGGACCACGACCGCGGTCATTACGCACAACATCACGATCGGCGACATGGCAGACCGAATCATCCGAATGGCCGACGGAAAGGTCTCCGAAATCGAGATCAACAACAACAAACGGCCGCCGAGCGATCTGCACTGGTAACCGATGCGCGCACTCGAACGAAAACTGATTCGCGACCTCTGGTACATGAGGGGAATGGCGATTGCGATTGCCGTCGTCATCATGTGCGGGGTCGCCACGTTCGTCATGTCGCGGTCGACGCTGGACGCGCTGACCAATACGCTCCGTCAGTTCTACTCAGAGAACCACTTTGCCGAGGTCTTCTCATCCGCGAAGCGTGTCCCCGAGTCAGTGGCCGGAAGGATCCAGGCGTTGCCGGACGTTGATGTGGTCGAAACCCGGGTTGTGGCCGCTGCCAGTCTCGACATCGAGGGCTTCGACGAACCCGTTACGGGAAAACTGATTTCGCTGCCGGACGAGGGCGACCCAAGGCTCAATCAGCTCTACATCGTAAACGGCCGCAAGGTAGCACCGTATTCAGATGACGAGGTCGTAGTCAGTGATGCCTTCGCCGAGGCCCACAACTTCAAACCCGGAGACCGCATTGCCGCCGTCGTGAACGGCCGACGGAAACAGCTCACGATTGTCGGCATGGCACGGTCACCAGAGTATCTGTACCAGGGATCGCCGGATTCCATCATCCCGGACTTCCGGCGCTTCGGCATTGTCTGGATGGATCGGACGCCGCTGGCCAGCGCCTTCAACATGGAAGGAGCCTTTAATGACGTATCTCTCACGATTGTACCGGGCGGATCGATCCACGACGTGATCGACGAAGTTGATCACATCCTCGAACCTTATGGTGGACCGGGAGCTTACGAGCGAAAGGATCAGGTATCCCACTTCTATATCAGCGAGGAAATCCGGTCGCTCGGTACCATGGCCACGATGTTTCCGGTGATCTTTCTCGCCGTAGCAGCTTTCCTGCTCAACGTTGTGGTCAATCGGCTTGTGCAGACGCAGCGCGAACAGATTGCCGTTCTCAAGGCATTCGGCTACAGCAACGTGCAGGTGGGACTGCACTATCTGTTGCTCATCCTTGCCATCGTGTTGATCGGCGTCGCGGGCGGACTCGTCCTTGGAATTCGTTTTGGTCAGGGTCTGGCCGGAATCTATGCCGAGTTCTACCGTTTCCCGTACCTGGAATACTCGCTGCCTGCCACCGTGGTGCTATCGGCGCTTGGCGTCAGTATCGCCGCAGCCTTTGCCGGTGCGATATCCGCCGTACGCCGTGCGGCGAGCCTTCCGCCCGCTGAGGCGATGCGACCCGAGCCGCCTCCCCGCTATCGCCAGTCACTCGTCGAACGGATGGGATTACAGCGGTATCTCTCGCAGCCGACGCGGATGATCATCCGACATCTTGGCCGACACCCGATCAAGGCCGGATTCGCCGTGCTGGGAATCTCCTTTGCTTGCGGACTGCTGTTGATGGGCCGGTTCTTCACGAGTGCCTCAGACTACCTGCTGGACATTCAGTTCAACCTGACGCAACGTGATGACCTCACTGTCACTTTTGTCGAGCCGACTTCGAGGCGCGGCCTGTACAGCCTGGAGTCGCTTCCGGATGTTGAGTTCGGCGAGCCGTTCCGGGCCGTGTCCGTCAAGCTGCGAAACGAGAATGTCACGTACCGGACGTCGGTCCAGGGCATCAAGCCGGACGGCGATCTCTTCCAGCTGCTGAACACGAAACTGAACGTTGTCGAGGTGCCTCCGGAAGGACTTCTACTTCCTCCGTTTCTTGGTAAGCGGCTTCGGGTTGCGCCCGGCGACACGCTGGATGTACAAGTCATGGAAGGGCGGCGACCTGAATACCGCGTGCCCGTCGCCGGCTTCATCGAGCAATACATCGGTGTCGGCACGTACATGGACATCGATGCGCTCAATCGCATTCTCAAGGAAGGGCCGACGATCTCGGGTGCCTATCTCGCGGCAGACAATACCGTTCTCGACACGGTGTACAGCGAGCTCAAGGAGATGCCGCGTGTGGCGGGTGTTTCGAGCCGACTGCGCGCCATCCAGGACTTCTACGACAACATGGGCGCAAACATGCTCGTGTTTGCATTCTTCTATACACTATTTGCCGGCGCCATCGCCTTTGCAATTGTGTACAACTCCGCTCGCATTTCGTTGTCGGAGCGGGCGCGAGAGCTCGCCAGCCTTCGGATTCTCGGCTTCACGCAGGGTGAGGTGGCGTACATCCTGCTCGGCGAACTCGCTCTGTTGACGCTTATTGCAATTCCCATCGGCTTCGGGATCGGATGGGGGCTGTGCCTGATGGTCGCGGAATCGGTACAGTCCGATATCATCCGCTATCCTTTTGTCCTCACGCGGGACACCTACGCTTTTGCGGCAACGATCGTGATCGTGTCCGCAATTCTTACCGGATTGATTGTCCGCAGACGGCTGTTCCGTCTGGACCTGATTTCTGTTCTTAAAACACGAGAATAGATGAGCAAGCTCAACAAGAAACAGATCGGAATTATTGCACTGGGAGTGGTCATCGTTGCCGCGATCGTTTATGGTTTTTTGCCGAAGCCGACGAGCGTCGAAACGGCGACGGTCGAACGCGGCCCGATGCGCGTGCAGATAGAAGAGGAAGGTCGGACGCGCGTCGTCGACCGCTTCGTTGTCACCGCGCCCGTTTCGGGTTACGCAACGCGGATCGACTTGTCGGTCGGCGATTCGGTGACCAAGGCGCAGCGACTTCTGGGAATCGAGCCGATGCCGGCTGACGCGCTCAATCCACAACGCCGAGCCGAAGCCGAGGCACGCGTTGCCGCCGCGCAGGCCACACTGCAGTCCGCCGAAGAAAACGTGCGCGCCGCGCAATCGGATGAGCAGCTTGCCGAAACGGAGCTGGAGCGTGCACGCGGACTCTTCGAAGGCGACGCCGCCACGGCACGCGACGTGCAGACGGCGGAGGCGCAGGCAGCCCGGGCCCGGGCAGCCCGAACATCGGCTGCGTTTTCGGTGGATGTTGCGAAGCACAACCTCGATGCCGCCAAGACGGCACTCCGATTTGCCGGACGAACGGGTAGCGGCGGCGAGATTGCGGTCAGCTCGCCCGTGGCTGGATCCGTACTCGCAATTCACAACGAAAGCGGCGGCGTTGTTGCGGCCGGCACCCCGCTGCTGGAAGTTG
>JAGQWL010000320.1 GCA_020437385.1 Bacteroidota bacterium | reverse complement strand
GTTCACGCACCGAGGCCTCCGTGTCGCGCAACGCATCCTGCAACTCTGTGGAACCGAAGGCGTCGTCAATCGCACCTAACGCCCAGGCCGCCTGTTCGCGGACGGCGCCGGCGTCGTCCTTCAGGAGCGGTACGACCAGTTTACCCGATCCATCTGCTCCGATCGCACCGGCCGCCCATGCTGCCTGCTCGCGCACATCCTCCTCCGCATCCGCGAGTCCGGCCTCAACACCGGCCAGTCCTTTGTGGGAGCCGATGGCCCCTAGAGACCAGACGGCGTCGCGACGCGCTCGCGGGAAGGAATCCGTTCGTACCACGTTAACCAGCAACGGTATGCCCGACTCGTCGTCGATCGCGCCGAGCCCCCACGCACCGTTGGCGCGTGCTACGTTGTCCTGGCCTTGAATCGCACGGCGGAAGATCGTCGGCGCGTCAATTGAATAACGTTCGTGAAGTTCGGCCAGGACACCGGCTGCCTGGCGGCCCACACGGAGGGGCCGTCTTCGACCATCGGACCAGTTGCCCCAGCTGCGGTACTTATCGCACACGGTCGGATCCGCGGCGCCGTCGTCGGAGAGATGCCGCTGCATCGCGTCAGCCACCGCGTCTCTGTTCTGCGCGAGTTCGTCAGATTGCTCGATGGCACAGACTGCGCGGACGCGGGTGCTGGGATCGGGGCTCTCCAGCATTTCAAGGAGCGACCGAATCGACGGCTTATCGCTTTCCTGTGCGATGGCAGGGGCGCACAGCACGAGGAACGATAGCAGGAGGGTGAGGTAGTGCTTTTGGCGGGTCATGTCGATTAGAAGTCAAGCTGGCTGAGGGCCTGTGCGGCGGCCTTTCGGACCTCGGTGCTGGCGTCGTTGCGCAGTAGTTGGAGAAGCGGCTCGGCTGCCTCATTCGCGCCGATCTCGCCAAGGGCACGCGCGATGTGGCTGCGCACTTCGGCATCCTCGTCTGAAAGTCCGGATAGCAGCGCACTCGCGGCGGCCGGAGAACGGATCTCCGCGAGGGCCCACGCCGCCTTTGCTCGCACGTCCGCTTCAGCATCGCGAAGCGCAACGACGAGACCATCGACGGCCGCCTCGTTTCGGATTTCACCGAGTGCCCAGATGGCCATTGCCCTCACGTCGGTTGATTCGTCGGAAGTCAACGAAAGCAGTACGGGCACTGAGGAGTCCTGGCGCATTTCGCCGAGTGCCCATGCACCCATTGCGCGTACCTCCTTGTCAGTATCCTTTCGGGCGGCGTTTTCCAGCACTCCGACGGCTTCGACTGCATCGGCCTCCGCAAGCGCGCGCGCTGCGTGACGTCGAACCTGCGCTGATGAATCGTCGAGCAGTGCTTTGGACAATGGGGCGATCGCTTTCGGGTCACCGATTTCAGCGAGGGCGAGCGCGCACATTGCACGTACCTCGTCTGATTCATCGCTGATGAGCAGTTTCGAAAGCGGATCCGTCGCAAGCCGGCTGTCCAGCTCGGCGAGGATCCGGATGATCTGTGTTCGGACTCCCGCATCGGATTCGGACATGAGTGCGCTCAGCAACAGCATGACCTTGGCAGAATCGTCGCGGACGTCGGCACCAGAGGCTGCCGTTGTCGAGGTCGCTGGCCGGGACATCGGGTCGATCGATGCGATCGGCGCTGATTCAGGCAGAACGTCTGTGCCGGTCTGCGCAGCCGTCACCTCGGTCGCGGCCGGGGCCACGCTTATAGCGTATTCGGCACGCGCAGCAACATCAGATTGCTCAGGGGAGAGCGGGTCATTCGCGGCCGCCGCGGGATGAAATCCGGCAAGGGGAATCACGACAAGCGTCGCAACCATCGCCGTTGCCAGAACCAGTCGCGACTGCACGCGCGTACGTTCGCGGCTCGCGTCCAGAATCGAAAGGAGTCTGCCTTCCATTGCCGATGGACGACTCATTGCAATCGCCGCCGGCGTCAGGAACAGCGGCTTCTGTTTTCTGCCGATCGATTCGCGTGCGATCTCGAGCAGGTTCGAGGCGTACTCGGCCGCCTGATTTCCCTGTTGTAGCACAAGATCATCCGTGGCGATTTCCTGCTCGCTCAACACGCGACTGCGCGCAAACCACGTCAGCGGATTGAACCAATGGACGGCACAGGCGGTGTGCGCCACGAGCTGAGTGAGCCAATCATACCGGGCCACGTGGCCAAGTTCGTGGAGCAGGACCAGTCGCATCCGCTCGTCGGACCACAGCAGCGCTTCTTCGGGCAGCACGATCGAGGGGCGGAACAGACCCCATGTGCACGGTGAACGAACGGCTCCGTTGATTCCGACGTTGACGTCACGGCTGATACGCATTGTTGACCGCAGCTCGTCAACGGCAGCGAGCACGTCTGGTTCGGTGACCTGCCGCGATCGACGGATCATCCGCCACGCGAGGAAGTTGCCGGTCAGAATGTCGAGCAGCACGACGAAGAGTCCGACGACCCAGACGAAGGTTAACATTGCGGGGAGCGAGGGGAGCGAGAGGAACTTCGGCGCGGCGTTCGGGACGATATTCTGCCTCGGGGATGCCGCAGTGCCGATCGATCCGATGGGAGCGTTGCTCGTTCCTTGCGTTGTCGCTGCAGGCGCGTCGCGAACAGATTCACTTGCGGATTCGACTCTCAGGTCGCTCGACCGAAGAGCCGAACCAGCAGACGACGTCGTAAGAGGAAACGGAAGTGTCGCAGACCACCCCGGTGCGACGGTCGATGCAAACGGCAGCATAATCAGGATTGCCAGTGCCGTCGCCCAGACGAGGTGTCGGAGTGCGGCTGATCGACGCGAAAGCAGGAGGATGGCGAGGCTTGTCGCGAGTAAGACCACGACCCCCTTGGTTCCGAACAGTATGATGGAGTCAAGCATTGGTGTCGTATTCATGTCAGTTGTCGCGTTCAGGTTGTTTTCCGGTTTCCTTGATGAGTTGGGCGAGCCTGTCGATTTCGGCTTCGCTCATTTCGTCGCTGCCCATCTTCACCAGTGCGGCGACAGCCTTCTCGATGGAGCCGCCGAAGAAGGTCGATAGGACGTGTTCGAGGGCGGTGTTCTCGGCCATTTCGCGTTCAACAACCGCGCGATAGAGGTACCGAGGTCCGTCGCTCTCGTGTTGGACGTATCCCTTTTCTTCGAGGATGGCGAGTTTGGCTCGGACGGCGGAGTAGCTGGGCGGGTCGGGGATCGCTTCCCGGATCTGGGCGGCCGACGCCTTGCCGAGGCGGTAGAGGGCGTCGACGATTTGCCGTTCACGGCGGCTCAGCCGGAGGTAGGACGGTTTTTTTGGCATCGCTGGTCGTTGCTTGGTCTTGCTGGCCGGTGCTACAAACATAGCACTGTGCTATAAACATAGCATACCGCGATTGCGCTGTCAAGTTGCACCCGTGCAATTCATCCCACCGAGGCCATGCTGTGAATCCGCGGGGAGGCCATGCTGTGAATCTGCGGGAACGCCCCTTCTTTTGCTCAATGGGCCAAAAACGCGGATCTTTGGGAGTCAGCTCGCCGCGGCTCCACGCCAATACCGAGAATCAGCCGAAATCCCCATGAAAAGCATCTACGACAAGTCCGTCACAGACGACCTGATTCAACGTGTCGGTCGGTTGACTCCGGAATCAACCCCCGTCTGGGGCACAATGACAGTGGACCAGATGCTGGCCCATTGCAGCGTGCCGTACGAAATGGCCTTCGCCCCGGATGCGGACCAGCGGTTCAAGAAAGCAACGGGCCTCAAGAAGTGGTTCCTGACGAAGTTCCTCAAACCGGTTGTGGTGGGTGAGAAGCCCTATCGAAAGGGCTTGCCGACGGCGCCGGAGTTCAAGATGGTGGATCAGCGGGACTTCGACGTCGAACGGGACAAGCTCTTGGGGTTTGTCCG
>JAGQWL010000319.1 GCA_020437385.1 Bacteroidota bacterium | reverse complement strand
CGCCCGGGTCCGCCTTAGAGATGACATCCTCGACAGTGACCTCTCCCAGCTCAATCGTGTCCTCAACGAGGCGCGCGTCGAAACGACTGGTTGCGTCACGGCTGACAAAGACGGAGTCCGTGTAGCTGATGTATCCGACGAACGAGGCCTGAACGGCGTAGGCCCCGGCAGGGATTCGAAGTCGGAACGATCCGTTGCCATCGGTGACGGTGCCAAAACCAGTGCCCCTTATGCTGACTGTCGCACCGGGAATCGGAAAGTTGGTCTTCGCGCTGACAATCGTTCCCTCGATGTTGCCCCAGTTCTGAGCCGATGCTCGGGGCGCCAGCGCGAAAGAGGCGAGCGCGACTAAGAATAATCGAAGAGTCTGCTGCATGCAGCGTCACTGCTGATTGCTAGAGAATTGAACGTGGTAGCAGTGTTCGATCGTGTCGGTGCAGCTGGTTCGGCTTGTGAACGGTGGCGCAAACGTGCAAGAGGTGGTGGGCGTTCCGCATCACGCCAATTTAAGCGTCTACAAAGTATCGAATAGCGACAATTTTTCTAAAGCAACCAGCTCCGCCAGCGGGAGGATTGTTCCGAACAGGGCACCGCCCAGTACCTGCCCGAATGTGTGCGCCTCATCTCGAACGCGGGCCCACGCAACGACCGCGGTGCCGATGAGTGCCGTCGCGATCGTCCAGCGGAATGTTGTGGCATCCGATGCCGAGCCGTCAGCAGTCATTACGAGCACAAATCCGAAAATGGCAAAGCATCCGGCGATCGTTGCGACGTGCAGTGAGATTTTCCAGAAGAGGTTGATCGACAAGAGCAGGATGCCGTTGAGCACAAAGCAGGACATTACGCCTACGAGTAGGCGGGGTGCGGGCAATCCGGCAGCGAGCAACACGGGAATCCCAAGCAGGTAAGAGCCGATGCCGGCCGTGTAGGGGATGGTCCGATGCGGCCGATCGCGGAGCTCGAGGGTCGAGCCCGGTTCCCGGCGAACGACGCGAATCACGAACAGCAGCGGCAGCGCAGCAAAAAAGAGCGCACCGATGGACAAGGCCGCTCCGACCTCCCTTGCATTTCCGCCCGTTCGTGCAACCAGCGCCGCAAGGAGGAGTGGCGGCAGCGCGAGCGGGTTCAGAGCGTAGGAGATTATCTTTGCCGTTCGTTGGAGCGGATGCATGCCGTTTCGGATCAGTAGGCCCGCGCGAATACTACGCGTCGCTTCGACGGCTTCCCGGTCAGCATGTCGACACCAGACTCGTTGTCATCGGCGAGCGGAATACAGCGGATCGTCGCCTTGGTCTCTTCCTTGATCCGAGCCTCCGTTTCGCCGCTGCCGTCCCAGTGCGCCAGGACAAATCCGCCCTTGGTTTCGATGACGTCCTTGAAGTCGTCGTAAGAGTCAACAGGCGTCGTATTTGCCTTGCGAAACGCATTCGCCTTGCTGAACAGTTCGCTCTGCACCTGCTCCAGGAGCGCTGCCGCGTTCGCGGCAAACGTGGCAAGTGGTCTGGACTCTTTTGCGCCGGAATGCCGGAAAGCGACCTCAATGGTCCCATTCGCGACGTCTCTCGGACCGATGGCAAGTCGGATTGGCACCCCCTGCACCTCGTGCTCGTTGAACTTCCATCCGGGCCGGTAGCCTTCCCGATCGTCCAGATGTACGCGAACACCCGCCGCACGCAGGTCCGATGCGAGCTTGGACGCTGCCTCGATCACCGCCGCCTTTTCGTCTTCGTTGCGGGAAATCGGAACGATGACAATCTGCGTCGGAGCAAGTCGCGGCGGCAGTACCAGACCTTGATCATCCGAATGGGCCATGATGAGGGCTCCGATCAGCCGGGTGGAAACGCCCCAGGAAGTTGCCCAAACATATTCGAGCTCGTTGTCCGTGTTCTGGAACTTGCAGTCAAACGCTTTCGCAAAGTTCTGTCCGAGGAAGTGCGAGGTTCCGGCTTGCAGCGCCTTGCCATCCTGCATTAATGCCTCGATGCAGTAGGTGTCAACGGCACCAGCGAAGCGCTCTGCCGCTGTCTTCACACCCTTGATGACAGGGACAGCCATGTATGATTCGACGAAGTCTGCATAAAGGTCGAGGATCAGCCTCGTCTCTTCAACGGCTTCGCGTTCGGTTGCATGAGCCGTGTGCCCTTCCTGCCAGAGAAACTCCATCGTCCGAAGGAAGAGCCTCGTCCGCATTTCCCAGCGAACGATGTTCGCCCACTGGTTCAGCTTCAACGGCAGGTCACGCCAGGACTGAATCCACGATCGGTACGCGTCCCAGATGATCGTCTCGCTCGTCGGGCGGACAATCAAGGGTTCCTCGAGCTTCGAGTCGGGCGCGGGTCGGAGACCGGATCCGTCCGGGTTCTGTTCGAGGCGGGCGTGCGTGACCACCGCGCACTCCTTCGCAAATCCCTCGACGTGCTCCGCTTCCTTTGCGAGAAACGACTGCGGAATAAAGAGAGGAAAGTACGCGTTCTGGTGGCCCGTTTGTTTGAAGCGCTGATCCAGCTCGCTCTGGATATTCTCCCACAGGGCATATCCGTTGGGCCGGATCACCATGCATCCGCGTACAGGTGAGTAGTCTGCGAGCTTGGCGTTACGGACGATGTCGACGTACCACTTCGCGTAGTCTGTTGATCGAGGTGTTATGGCGTCGGCCATAGTGAACAGTATATGGGGTCAATTATGGACAGGGCCGGTGAATAAACCCCTAAATGCCCACTTTTAAAAGGTTTTGAGCCCTCCGGCCTGATATTTGTATTTTTTTCACCGTGCATCGGCGACGGTCGTCGTGCCGGCGATAGTCCGGCTCATTTGACGAAACACGTCGGGGTTCACGTTGTTACGTGAGTAGGGCTGCTTGGAATATACGTCTGAAGCGAGCGGCCTTAAAGTCAGGCTGCAACCTGGAGGACATCGATTGCAACCTGCTGGACGCCAGTCTCCGTGTCGGCGTTCAGGGCAAAGAGACTTCAGGCGAACGAGATTATGGCCAGTGAGACCTTACGTTGGCCAGATAGATTTTAAAGGAGAAGACGCATCATGAACTTCATCCGCTACAAGATCACAGCAGCAATCAGCAGCCTCATGGTATTCGCCTTGACTGGTTGCTATACACAGTTGTCCGCCGTGGACGATAGGCCGGATCCTCGCGTTACCGTTGTCGAGACCGACGACGGCGACTACGTCGATCGCGAGTACTACGATGACGGCGAGTACTACGACGATCAGGCTTACGACGATCAGGCTTACGACGACGGCGAGTATTACGATGACACGTACTACACGGACGACGATTGGTATTACTATGATTCGCCGACGCGGTACCGCAGTTATTTCTCGACGTATTACGGCCTCAACTCGAACTACTACGACCCGTACTGGGGCTGGAGTCCTTACTACCGATCCTCTTATTGGGATCCCTATTACTATGGCTCCGGATGGTCCTTGAGCTTCGGTTGGGGGTATCCGTACTCATATGGGTACTACAGCCCGTGGTCGTACGGATACAATTACTATTCGCCGTACTACTATAACCCGTGGTCCTACCGGTATCGTCCGTACGGGAATTATGCGAATCGATACAATCACAACAGGTGGTATGCGAGGGGGACCTATGCTCCGAGGGGGTCGTCGATTGGCCGGGGTGCGTTAACTGGCCGAACGGTCACACGCGGATACGATCGAAGTGGCGCGAGGGGTTCGTCTTTTGGAAAGGACGAGCGTTCGACGGGCTCCAGAACCGTTGTCCGGGGCGCATCCGGTACGTCCGGTAAGAATGCCCGGTCCTCCAGCGGTCGAGCGGTAACGCGGGGTACTGACTCTGGATCGTCGAGAGCGACCACACGCTCGACCACTCGGTCGTCGAGCCGCCGCGGTACAACCACGGGCCGGTCGTCGAAGCGCTCGAACGAGAGTGGAACCGCGCGGAGTTCGTCGTCACGCGGCAGCTCCAGCAGGGGAACGACGACTCGCTCAACGCGATCATCCGGCACTAGCCGCGGGACCACGACGCGCTCGTCGTCCGGATCATCGGGCAGTAGTCGCGGGACCACGACGCGTTCATCCTCCGGTTCCTCGTCGAGCAGCCGCGGCACCACGACGCGGTCCTCGTCCGGATCGTCTTCCAGCAGTCGCGGGACCACGACGCGTTCGTCATCAGGAGAGTCGTCGCGATCCAGTTCGTCGGGCCGGTCTTCGACCCGCCGTTCGAACAACAACGAGTCATCCAGTACCCCGATGGTGAACTGGCGTGGATCCGCATCGCGCGGTACGGTCGTAACCGGATCGTCGCGATCACGCGCCTCGGAAGCCACTCGTGTACGTCGATCGAATAATGAACCGAGTGTCCGCAGGTCTCCTGCTCCGGCTCCGCGCGTGCGATCCCAGTCTTCTTCCTCACGGTCGTCAGGCCGCGTCTCTGCACCGAGAAGCAGCTCGCCATCTCGCTCAACAGCCTCCCCGTCACGCAGTAGTTCGCGCAGCAGCGGGACTGTGCGGTCATCAGGGCGGTCGAGCAGTTCGAAATCCAGCGGACGCAGCTCCGGTCGCTCGAGTTCTGGACGACGCGGTAATTAGGGAGCCGCTCACCGCCGCATCCCTTCTAACATGCTGATTTTCTCAAGTCAGGCCCGTGTCGGTCTTCCACGGGCCTTTCTTGTACCCTTTTAAGATTGCAGAATCAACCAGGAGAAACGACGATGGTCAAGATTAGAACATTGAACAGCGGACTGGCAGGCGCGGCCCTGGCGTTCTCGATGTTGCTTTCGCTTCCAATCGTTCAGTGCGCACAGGCTCAGACAATCGAAGACGCGCTTCGCTTCACCGGCCGCCAACCGTTGACCGGTGTCCGTTCACTTGGGATGGGTGGGGCCGGTGTTGCCGGCATTGCCGACTACTCCGCGATGTACACCAATCCGGCGGGCCTCGCGTACTTCAGTCGATCGTCCTTCAGCGGTTCGCTGAGCTTCTTCTCGACGGTCGATGATGGAGTTTTTACCGGACCGTCAACGAATCAACTCGAAAACCGGATAAACGACACGCAAATTGGCCACCTGGCATACATCCATCGCGTGCCGACCGTTCGCGGGTCGCTCGTCTTTGCGGCAGGAATCAACCAGGTCGAGTCTTTCAGTCGTGAGCTGTACTACTCCGGCACGAACGATGCGAACTCGGTAACAGACTTCTTCATGCCGCTTCCGGGAGAGTTCAGCGTCGAAACGAACAACGGGCCGGATGGTATTTCAGGTACGGCTGATGACGAGTTTATTCCGGATTTTACTCGCGATTTGTCGTACATCGCGTTTCAGCTTTATGCGATTGACCTGGATGTCGCTGCCTACGAGGCGGGCGATGCGGTTCCTTTCTTTCCAGCGGTTACGACCGGCGCCGTCGAGCAGACCGGCACGGTACGCGAAACCGGTTCAATGCACGAGATCAATGTCGGTATGGCGGTCGAGGCTGCTCCGCGCGTAATGGTCGGCGCGTCCTTGAACATCCCGGTAGGGATGTGGGAGCTGGACCGGTTCATGACCGAGGAGGATGTCAACAACGACAATGATGGAACCGGTTCGACCGTTGATATTCAGTCGGTTGACTGGGATCAGACGGTAAAGTCGGAGCTCGTTGGTATCAACCTGAGGGCTGGCGTCAGCGTGGCGACGAGTGCAGGTTTTCGAGTGGGCGCGTCACTTGAAACGCCGACGTATTATGCGATTACCGAGGAGTACTCTACAACGATGACGACCGTGTTCGATGACGGTTATTCGGACACGTATGGTGATTCGTTTGGCGAAGACGCGGGCTCGGGGTCTTACGACTACGCGTTGATTACGCCCTGGCGTGTGAGCGTGGGCGTCGGCTATTCGAAGCAAAATCTTCGTGCGATGATCGATGCAGAACTGGTCGACTGGTCGCAGCTCGAGTTCGATTCCGAGTCGTTCTCGTTTGCCGAGGAGAACCGCTTCATGTCCCGAAGCCTGGAGGATGTGATGAACGTTCGTGCGGGTCTCGAGTATGACCTCGGTCCGGTCACGCTGCGCGGAGGCATCGCGATGCTTTCAGATCCGCGGAAGGCGAGCTACTCGCGTCTTGAAGATGGTGAGGATCGTTCCCGCGCGTTCGTCGGTGCGGGCTTGAGCTATCGTGCCAGCCGGCAGTTTGTTTTCGACCTGGGGTGGTCCGGCGAACAGTTCCAGGACGAATTTGTCACGTACGGCGTAACGGGAGCTCCGGTTGTTCGCGAAGACGTACAGCGCGGCCGGTTTTCGATCGGCGTGCGAGCCCGCCTCTAGTGATCGGGCG
>JAGQWL010000039.1 GCA_020437385.1 Bacteroidota bacterium | reverse complement strand
TTTCGACCCTTCGTGAGCGAAGCGACGCTGATGCGCTTCGAGAAGGACCATGGGCCGGGACGGTAGCGACGACGCGCCCGGCCGGGTCGACGCAACTGGTCACCCACACCGCGCTGCCGAATGAATTGATCAACACAGGGAAGACTTATGAATCGCCTGCTTTTCAAGCGCAACCCGCTCAACAGGGCCGTCAGCAGCTGTGTCTATGCCGTCGGCCTGATTGGATCGCTCGCAACGAACACCGCGCTTGCCGGGAACGAGATTGTCCGCGCGGCGACCGCGACGCCATTCGGCGTGCCCGAGGAGCTGCTCAGGTTCGGCCCTCCGGCGGTCACGACAATCGACGGTGCCAAATATCTTCATTGGATCGCTACGACAGACGAGCCCGATCTGGCAGAAAGCCTGATCGTAGGGCCGCTCGATTCGTTGCTCGACCGAACGGTGCCCTGGGAAGACCTGATTTACTCGAGTGAAAGGTTTTCGCTCCCCGAGCAATGTGCCGTTTCAAGTGAATGGAGAACCTGCCTGGCGCTCGTCGACCTCGACGACGACGGTCTCGTGGAGCTAAACATCGACAACCGGCTGTACGTGCTCGACAGCCAGCTGTCCCTATTAACCGATTCGATGTTCGAGACTGAGACCGACTCCGATTATTTCGGAATCTGGCCCGACTACCGCAGCTTTGCCGATGCCGACGATGACGGTGATCTCGATCTGTTTCTGATGGACTCAAAGACGTCGAGCCATGTCAGATTCTTCGAAAACGTCGGCGATCCTCAGGCGGCCGTCTTTGTACAGGCACCAACCGAAAGCGAAGCAGCTTTTGCCCGGACCAAACCCCTGTCTCTCGGCGCCTCGTCTCTGTATGGACTGGATTTCGTCGACTGGACGGCCAGGTACACCTCGCTAGAGGTCGATCTGGACGGCGATGGCGACACGGACATCGTCGAAGTCGAGGGAAACAACGAATATATCAGTCGCTACCTCGAGGGAAACATCACCAACGCAATCGCGCGTTTCACTCCTGTCCATCCGCACGTTGACAGCAGTCGCTACCTGGAAAACGTCGGTACAGATGATGCGCCGGTGTTCACGAACCCCTTCTTTCCTTTTCCGGTTCCCGGCGCATATATTCAATGGATCACCGATTTCGATTCCGATGGCGATCTCGACGTACTGGCATATGACGTAAACAGGCCAGGCGAGCTTGCGTTCTTTGAAAAACGTGATGGCATACCCTTCCTCTATGCCGCCCCGGCGTTTCTTGGCAACCTCCCACGCCTTTCGTCGTCCAAGGCCGACTACGCCGCGGGCGTGGACCGATACCTGCGGCGTACGCAGTCGCCTTTCGTTACCGATCTGGACGGTGATGGTTACCCGGAATTCCTGTTGGAAGCCTGGTATGAAGGCACGCCGCTCGTCCGCGACATGGAACTGATCACGTTGCGCAATGGTCAATTCGAGCGCATCGACATCCCGCTCGAAAGTGACACCGTGTCACGAGCCGACTACGCTCGCGCTGGCGGTGCGTTCTTCCACGACATCGATCAGGACGGTGACCTGGACGTTGTCTACCGCGCGGAGGGAGCCCCTGTCTCGTTCATATTTGAACAGACTGCCCCGCTGGTGTTTGCGCCTCCTAGAAAAACGCTCGAGGATCTCTCGTATGGGTATCCGGAGTTGGTACCCGTGCACACGATTGACCTGGACGACGATGGCGACCTAGATACGTTCAACGATGTGACCGGTCAGGTCGACATCAACCTCGAGCGCAGCCCCGGCAGCATCCGGAGCTTCTCGACCCGCTCGTACGTCGGCGAATCGGGTGCCGACGTCCAGGTCGGCGGCTTCATCATCGAGGGCCATTCGGCGCAGACGGTGATCCTGCGCGGCCTCGGCCCGAGCCTCGCGGCCGAGGGCATCCGCAGACCGCTGCAGGACCCACAACT
>JAGQWL010000318.1 GCA_020437385.1 Bacteroidota bacterium | reverse complement strand
TCGATAGTAGCAAGGCCAGAAGGCGATCGGGAGAGACTGGAAGGGGAAAGCTTCACCGATCAATGCATGCGATCGGGATCGCGGCGGCGGTAGTGTCCAGGTGGATAGCGATCGCCCTGTTCGTACTCGTGGCGTTGAATGGCTCATTCCGGTCAAGCGGATCGAACGGCAGATCTGGGGGTGAGCGGTCCGTCCCATGCTTGTGACCAGCGGTTGATAAATTCGACGATTTATTATAACTACAAAACGAAATTAATCCAGTGAGGCATGAAACTTCTTTCCCGCAATGACGAATTGATGCTTCTGGCGGTCTGGCGGCTACAATCGGACGCCTACGCCGTCACGGTCCGCGATGAAGTCCAACGAATGACGGGTAAGCAGTGGTCGTTCGGATCCATCTTCGTGACGCTGGATCGGCTGTCACGGAAAGGGCACCTGAAATCACGCCTCGGCGATCCAACCCCGGAGCGCGGAGGAAAACGAAAACGGTTCTACGAACTGAGCGGCTCGGGTAGACGCGCACTTATCGAAATACGGCGCCTCGAAGAAACAATCTGGGAAGGTGTCTCTGAGCAAGCCCTGAAGCGAGCAACGTCATGAGCAACGAAGACCAACAACCGCCGCGGCTGTCTCGATGGATGATCCGCTCCTTCTTCAGGGACGGTTTGGAGCACAGTGCCGAGGGCGACATGGCAGAAGTGCACCGAAGGATTGCTCGTGAGCGCGGATACCGAGCGGCGGACAACTGGTACCGGATTCAGACCATCAGATCAATCCCGGCCGCTCTGGGTGACCTGATTTCATGGCGCGCCAGCATGATGGCGTCGAACCTGAAATCGGCACGGCGATTCATGTGGCGATTCAAGGGCTACACCGCAATCAATGTACTGGGATTGTCGATCGCGCTTTCAGTGGCAATGCTCAGTGCCCTACTGATTAGCACCGAGCTCTCCTACGACCGCTTTCATTTGGATAGTGATCGGATCTACCGCGTCGGAACGACCATTGCCCTACCCGAACTGCAGGTGTGGGAAAACACACCCTTTCAACTCGCGGACGCACTGGATTCGTCGGTACCCGGTGTCGACCAGTCAGTACGTTTGACACAGCTTGACCAGAAGCCGCTCCGAACCGCCGAATCAGTCGAACCCGTTAACGTCACGCTCGTAAGTCCGGAGTTCTTCGACTTCTTCAGATTTCCTCTTCTGTCTGGTGAAACGACTTCGCTTAAGGACCCGAGTCGCGTGGTGCTGTCAGAACGCGAAGCGTATCGTCTATTCGGGGACTTGTACGCGGTCGGTAAATCGATCGAGCTGAACCTGACGGGCCACGAGTGGGAGACATTTACTGTTGCCGGCGTTGCGGATAATCCACCTGACAACTCCTCAATCAACTTCAATGTCGTTGTCTCCGAAACGTATTTCCCCCGCCTGTTCGGAGAGCCGGACAATGCAACGTGGCTGCCGAAAAGCCGAACGGTGACGTTCTTCCGTGCCAACGAGCAGGCAGACATCGCAACAGTAACCGCGTCACTCGACAGACTTGGACGAGATCACGGGTTACAGCGATTCCTGCGTGGACATGAAGCTGCAAGTCTGTTTCCTGTTGAACCCTTGCACGAAGTGCACTTCAGTGACTTGATTGGCAACTCGATTCTGAAGGCGAACGGCGACATCACGCGGCTCTACATCGTAGGGTGTGTTGCGCTCCTCCTGGTGCTGATTGCAGGTATCAATTTCGTGAACCTTGCACTCGGTCTGGCGAATCGCCGTGCGCGCGATGTCGGCGTAAGAAAGGCCTTCGGCGCGATGCGATCGCAGGTCGCCGAGCAGCATACAACGGAATCGCTCGTCATGTCAGCGGTTGCGCTCGTGGCGGCTCTTGGCCTTACCTGGTTGCAGCTGCCCCTGTTTAATCGCCTCACAGGAATGAGCGTGGAATTCGGCATACTCATCGCGCCGCCGTCGCTTCTTTTTCTCGTGTCGGTCGCCGGCCTGTTGGGCCTGGTGGCAGGAGCCTACCCGGCTGTTGTACTCGCCTCCTTCCGTCCGATGACCGTCCTGCGCGGGCATGTGCCTTCCAGCGGTAAACATCTATTTGGACAGGTGATGGTGGGCGTGCAATTCGCCATATCGATCTTCCTGATTGGCGCAACGCTGATAATGGTCCGCCAGCTTCAGTACGTAAGCAGCGAGGATGTCGGATTCGACAGCGATCTCGTAGTTGTTCAGGACGTGCCGCGTGGGATCGACGACGCGCAGCTCGCAATGTTCAAGAGTCAGGCGATGACGAATTCCAGTGTCGCAGGTGTGGCCGGCGCACGGGCCACGCTGTTCGGCGAATCCGTTGGTTCGTTGGTGATGGTTACGTACCAGAATCAACCGGCGAGAATCGCCGCGTCAAAGATCGACTACGACTTCATTGACGTCCTCGGACTCACCTTGGTCGCTGGTCGAAATCTTTCGCCAGACTTCCCAGCCGACGCACAGTCCAGTGTACTCGTCAATGAAGCGTTCGTTGACGCCTACATCGATGGCGATCCCATCGACGCGGTAGTTCCATTCGATATCCTGCCCGATTCGGAAGCACACATTGTTGGTGTCGTAGCGGACTACCACTTCATGTCGATGCATCATTCGATTCAGCCGATGATGCTCAATCTTCGCCCGGATTCGGACTATCGCCAGGTCCTGCTGAAGATCCGCGGAGAACGCGTCGCCGAAACGTTAGCCATGGTCCAGCGCGAATGGGACGCGATGGAGACTGGAATGCCGTTCACGTATTCCTTCCTTGATGAGGCGGTTGCCGGACAGTACGAAGCAGATCAGCGTTTCCGAACGATGTGCGCCTATGCTGCGTGGATCGCCATCCTCGTCGCCTGCCTCGGTTTGCTTGGGATGACGGCTCTGGCGACTGCTCGACGTACACGGGAGATTGGAATTCGTCGCGTGCTTGGCGCGTCAACTGCAGGTATACTGTTGCTCCTCAATCGTGGATTTGCACCACTGCTAGTTGGAGCGAGCCTTGTCGCGGGCCTGACCATCTTCGTCGCGATGGATAGGTGGCTTGCGGGGTTTGCCTATCGCATTGATATTGGTGTCGAGGCCTTCCTGCTACCGGCTGCTCTTGTTGGTGCGGTTGCCGTTACGACAATCTGCCTCCAGGCAATATCCGCGGCGATGAAACGACCCACTGACGTGCTGCGGGCAGAATAGAACGAAATTCACTGCGCAGAGTTGTCTGTTTCACGTCATCGAACTGATACTTCAGGCGTGTACTTGTGCTCACGATGCCCACAAGTAGCACGCTTCGTCGGCTCTGAACCATTGCCGTTCACCGACGCTTGGCTGGTGCCAGGTCCCAGTACACGGTGTAACGTTGGTGATGCACCCTGTAAAACGGGATCAAGGTGACGTCGTTCGGCCGCCCCACACCATCAGTGCGAAACGTGAGCGGCTCACCTGCTACCGGCTTCAGCCACGACGCAATGTCGGCCGGCTCGGCATCAAGAGTCGGAACAGACGGATCCGGGTAGTCGAGATACTTCCGCTGGTCCTGCGCGATGTCGCCCTCGGGTGGCATGTCATCCGTTCCCAGCGCGCCCGCGAGTACAATAGGGCCGTACAGAATTGCGATGCGCCGATCGTTGTCAGGCATCGCTTGAACGCGCAACCGCATCGGATACTCAATAACGAGCCGGTCCCCGTCCTGCCACTCACGACGGATCGTCGCATAGCCTTCGACTTCGGCGACATCGACCGGCTGACCATTGAGTGTGGCAATCAGCGACTCGTTCGGCTGTGCATCCACCCACGAAGGCACGCGGACTTTCACGCCAGCCTCCACAGGATTGTCGACAGCAACTGAGAACGTCACACGGTTCTCGTCCGGAAAACGGGTCTCCTGCCGAAGACGGATTCCTTTCTCGGCCCACAATAACTCGGATGCAATCGGCAGGTTGACGAAGACGTCGGAATCGTTCGTGAAATAGATCCCCTCCGTATAGCGGACATGGTTCTCCATCCCGCTTCCAACACAGCACCAGAATGAAGAGTCAGGCGTCGAGTAGGTTTTGAAGTGGCCGGGCTTGAGCGACACGAAGTACGTGAACATCCCCGTCTCGGGGTCCTGTGATCCGAAAATGTGATTGAACAGCGCCTGCTCGTAATAGTCGGCATAACGCGGATCCGCCGAGACCTCGAAGAGATACTTCGTCAGCCGGAGCATGTTATAGGTATTGCACGTCTCGGCCGTCGACGTTCCGAGCCTGTCCGACAGCTTTCCAGGCGTACCGAGATGTTCACCCTCGCTGTTCCCTCCGATTACATAGGTGTGTCCGCTGATCATCTCATTCCAGAAGAACGATGCTGCCGTCAAGAGCGAATCGTTGCCGGTAAGTTGGTACTGCCGGGCGAGTCCGATGACCTTCGGGATCTGCGTGTTAGCGTGCAGCCCCTCCAGCGCGGGAACGCGTTGCGCGAGCGGATTGAGCACGGCATCGTGGTGAAATTTTCGACTCAACTCAAGGTATCGCCGGTCACCGGTTAAGGCGTAGAGATCGGCCAGGGCTTCGTTCATTCCACCATGCTCGGCCTTCAGCATCTCCTGCCACTGATCGTGATCGAGTCCGCTGGTTGTTGCGTACGCCCAATCTGCCAGCCCTGATACGACCGCGAGTGCCTGCTCACTGCCGCCATACCGATAAGCATCGACGAGTCCGGCGAACAGTTTGTGCAACGTGTACCAGGGTACCCAGACGCCGTTCAGGTTGAATGGTCGGCCGTCGACGTTGCCGGTCTGGATCTGGGTCCAGAGGCTATCCGCGTCAGGGATTCCGGCCACGTATCCGCTGCCGCGGGCATCCTGCGCGGCCGCCAATTCGGAAACGATATACTCGATCCGGTCACCGACCTCGGCGTTCCCGCTCTGCGCGTAGTAGTAGGATAGCGCGGTCAGGTAGTGGCCGAGCGAATGGCCGGCGATCTGCATCGACTCCCATCCACCGTAGAGCGGTGCCCTGGCATCCAGCCCGGCGAGCGTTCGGAAGTAATGGAGAAAGCGATCGGGATCGAGGCGCATGAGGTAGGCCACGTCCCGGTCCATGGCGTCGCGAAACGGACCGTCGAGGAGCTGCACGTTCTGCAGCGGAACCGGTCGGGCCTCGAGTACGACAGCGTTTGCGATACGCTGCTGAACAGGGGGTGAAGGCTGCTCGTCCGGGCTTCCGGAGCGGCATCCCGCCAGCATCATCAGGGACGCGACGGCGGCGGCAAAAAATCGGAGCGGTACAGGGCGATTCATGATCATTGGCCGGATTGCGGGATCTTCGCCAGGATTCGGGCGCGTGACAAGCACAAGCTAGGAGCCGGCACGCGCCGATTCAACGAAATCGCTAATATGTTGCGCCTTCTACTTGAAATGTTTCAATCTGCCCTTGCAATTTCCGCCGACCCGCCTAAATTCAGCCCAATCGGGTCGTAATTCGCCGTGCGAAATGTCGGTTTCGTGCGTTTGAAGGGCAGTACAACACATTGAAAATTATGGCAATAGGTATACGGATTCGCGAAGCACTCGCAGTTTCAATGATCGTCGCGTTTGCTCCGCTGGTCGCGCTTGCGCAGAATGAAGGGAACGGATCCGCCAATCTTCAGATGGTCGTGAATGCCGACCTGGGGACCGCGACCATCAGCCGCCACATCTACGGACATTTCGCGGAGCACCTCGGGCGCGGGATTTACGACGGCTTCTGGACGAAAGCAGAAACCGGTGAATGGCATTTTCGAGACGACCTCATCGAAGCGATGCGGAAGATCCAGGTGCCGAACGTTCGGTGGCCCGGTGGCTGCTTTGCGGATTATTACCACTGGAAGGACGGGATCGGACAGAATCGCCCGACGATGATCAACACGCTCTGGGGAGGCGTCACCGAGGACAACAGTTTCGGGACCCACGAATACATGGAGCTGATGGCGCGCCTCGGCGCCGAGCCTTTTGTCGTCGGAAATGTCGGCAGCGGTTCTGTCCGCGAGATGAGCGAGTGGTGGGAGTATTTCAATTTTCCCGGCGTGAGCCCCATGGCCGACATGCGACGCGCCAACGGTCGCGAGGAACCGTGGGGGGTCAGGTTCTGGGGAGTTGGCAACGAGAGCTGGGGTTGCGGCGGTGCGATGGCACCGGAGTACTACGCGAATGAGTACAAGCGATATGCTGAGTTCCTAAGGCCGTATGGTGGGACGCGTCCCTTTCGAGTCGCCACCGGAGCGTACGGCGACAACTACGAATGGACGGAAGTGATGATGCGCGAAGCCGGCTCGATGATCGACGGCATCGATCTTCACTACTACACGCTTGCGGGCACGTGGAGCGACAAGGGAAGCGCGACTGAATTCGATGAAGACCGCTGGTTCAAGCTGATGAAGAACCAGGTTGCTCTCGAAGAAATCATCGAGCGCCAGTCTACCATCATGGATCGCTACGATCCGGACAAGCGCGTTGCGTTGATTGTAGGCGAGTGGGGGACCTGGTACAATGTTGAGGAAGGGACCAACCCCGGATTTCTCTATCAGCAGAATTCGCTTCGGGATGCCGTGGTGGCTGCTGCCGAGATTGATCTATTCAACAACCACGCGGACCGCGTGCGCGGCGCCAACATTGCGCAGACCATCAACGTACTGCAGGCGATGATCCTGACCGACGGCGCAAAGATGCTTCTCACGCCGACGTATCACGTCTTCGAGTTTTACACCGTGCATCACGACGCGACGCTCGTCCCGATCACGCTCGAGAAGGGAACCTATGAATTCGAAGGTGACGCTGTCCCGGCGATTTCCGCCTCCGCGTCGAGGGACAGTCTCGGCGTCGTACACATTACGATGACGAACCGTGATCCAAACAAGTCGCGAACCATTGCGGCGCAGGTGCGCGGGACGAAGGCTCGAAAGGTGAGTGGCCGCGTACTGACGGCTTCGACGATGAATGCTCACAACACGTTTGAGCGGCCCAACGTAGTTCAGCCGGCCGCTTTCCGTGGCGCAAGTTTCAAGGACGGAACGCTGACGGTTGAAATGCCGCCCAAAGCCGTCGTTGTCCTTACCTTGGAATGAGGTACAAAAGCATAACTATGAAGACCGACACACGAAAAGCGGGAAGCGAGCGAGATGCTCGACGGGCGACCATCAAGGATATTGCAGATCAGGCCGGCGTGTCGGTCGGAACGGTCTCGGCGGTGATCAATCAAAAAGCGTCGGTGAGCAACGACACGCGTGCGCGCGTTCTCAGCGTTATTGACGAGCTCAACTACCGCCCCAATGCTGCCGCACGAAGGAGGCTGCAGCGCACGAGCCAGAAGAGCATCGGCTTCGTGATCAAGGAAATGCAGAACCCCTATTTCGCCGATGTAATTATCGGCGTTCAGGAGGTCGCACACGCTCGCGGATACAATGTTATCGTTGTGAGTTCGGAGCGCCAGTCGGAGTTGGAACACGAGCTGACCGAGCTGCTGGTTGCAAAGGATGTCGACGGACTCGTGATCAATCCGCTGCTGGATGACAGCGCCGATATCGCACACCTGTTCGAACTGAAGCGACGAAAGATTCCGCTGATTCTGCTGGAGAGTATCCGCGGGCTCAGCGCGTCGATGGTCGACGTCAACAATGTCCAGGCGTCGAAGCACGCGGTGGAATGGTTGATCGACCACGGTCACAAGCGGATCGTGCACTTCGCCGGCCCGATGTATTCCATGCACAGCGATGAGCGAATCGAAGGGGTAAGGCGCGCGTTCAGCGCTCAGCAGCTCGCGCTTACCGAGCGGGATGTTGTGCATGCCGGCGCGCGTCTTGAGGATGG
>JAGQWL010000317.1 GCA_020437385.1 Bacteroidota bacterium | reverse complement strand
CTGGCACACCTGCCGCCGGGCTCGTGATCGGGCCGAACAAATACGGCGACCGCACCTTCTTCAGCGACAACTGGTCGTTCCGTGTGCACAATTGGCTCCCGGTCGTCGATCACCCGTACGACAAGGCGATGACAACGATGACAATCACGGCGCCGTCTCATTATCAGGTTGCCTCGAACGGTGTTCGAACCGAGTCGACCGACCTTGGAAACGGCATGCGGCTCACACGATATTCGAACCCCGTACCGACTGCTCCGTTGCTCTATTTTATCGGCGTCGCCGAGTTTGCGATTGAGCAGGTGGACACGTTCAACGGGATTCCAATCGAGACGTGGGTCTACCGCCAGGATCGCGACAAAGGATTCCACGACTTCGCCGAGCCGTCGAAGAAGGTGCTCGCGTTTTATTCGGACCTCGTAGGCCCCTACGTCAATAAGCGGCTGGCCAACATAGTTTCGAATGCGACGCCGGGAGGGGGAATGGAAGCGGCCTCGACTCCGGCGTACTCCGACAAATCCGTTACAGGCGATCGTTCCCGTCGATGGCAACATGTGATCATCCACGAGATCGCGCATCAGTGGTTTGGCAACGCCGTTACCGAGTATCACTGGAACGATGTCTGGTTGAGTGAGGGATTTGCAACTTACTACACCTTGCTGTTCCGGGAGCACCTCTACGGCCACGACGATTTTGTTCAGGGACTGAAGGACTCGCGAGAAACGGTGCGAAAGTTCTACCGCGAGAACTATGATTTCCAGATCGTCCGCGACTCTATCGACGACCTGAACGACGTGTCGGGAGCGATGATGTACCAGAAGGGCGCATGGGTCCTGCACATGCTGCGAAACAGGCTTGGCGAAGAGACCTACAACGAGGCCATCCGATCCTATTACGCGGAGTTCATGAACGGCAATGCCCAAACGGCCGATCTGCGTCGGCATATGGAGGCAGCCTCCGGAACTGACCTTTCAGGATACTTTTCGCAGTGGCTCTTTCAGGGAGGAATCCCGACGCTGCAGGGAACGTGGCGAATCGACGACGGGAAGCTGCTGGTTTCGCTCCGACAGGTCCAGGAAACGTACAACTTTGACGTTGATGTCGAACTGCGGGTTGTTATGGATGACGGATCTTCAAAGGATCTGGCAGTGCATGTTGGTCCCGACGATGTCGCCGAGATGCGATTTGAAGTTGAGGGGACCGTCGTGGACGTCGTTGTGGATCCGCGGACCGTGCTTCTTGCGAACTGGGACTTTCAACGCGAGTAGGTCGAGGCCAGCGTGAGACCAGTCTGACGCTATCTCGATACCGGCTTGAGACCAACTTGGCGCGATCTTGAGGCCAGCGTGAGATTAGAACTCTGACTCATCCCGCCACCGGAGCAGCCGCCACGCTCCGGTAGAATCGGGTCTGACAAGCAGGAAGTTCACGTTGCCTCCACCCACAAACGCTTCGCCGGTGATCAGTGAGATCGTGAGGTTAAAGGAACGGACAATACGCTGCTGCAGGCCCTCTGCCAGCGTGTCCTGAGAGATCACCTGGTTCCACTGCAGTCGGATCAGGTCCGCATTCTCGAACAGTCGCCGCGTACTTTCCAGATCCTGAGGGAAGCCCCATTGCCGGTCGATCTGTTCTTCCGGGTCCCGATAAACGAAAACGAACGCTGAGTCGAGAAGGGGCTCGTACAGGGAAATGTCGCGGAGCTCGTAGGCGTTGCGGAAGTTCGTGAAGAATCCTTCCACCTCCTTCGGGTCGCCGAGGAGATCACCGAACGGGTCGCCTTCATCCAGCGCGGGAGCAAAAGGATTGCAGCCCTGAATGACGCAGATCGCGAGTAGCGAAGCGACAACTAGATTGGCAGTGAGCACGCGTCGCCCGGTCGTCCGTCGATACGCACTCGACGCAGAGCCGTATGTCGTGTCGCCGATCCTCATGAGGCAAATGCGGCCTTCAGGTCGCTCCAGGATGGTTCGGTGCCAACCTCGCGGTCGGTCCATGACCGCAATTCCCAGAGTCCGTCGCTGTTCTGGACGATAATCCAGACGAGTCGCCCTTGAAGTACGCGCGGGATCTCGGGACGATTGTGATCAGCAGTCAGAACGTAGGTTGCATCGACGACAGTCTGCTGGGCGTCGATGGCGGTGATGCTCTCATCGTTGAGTGCGAGCGAAAGCGATCCTCCCTGGGTTATCGCCGCAACCAGCGTGCTGTAATAGGATTCCTCCTCTGTGACGCTCCATCCGCTCCAGATTGCGTCCCGCGCCTCGGCCGTCGCGGTTGGATGAAACTCGAGATCGTCTGCCATCGAGCGCCGATAGTTCAACGTGTTCGCCTCGCGGATTGCATTCTGCAGGTTCTCGACGACCTGCTCCGGTGTGTCGGGCTGCAGGTAGGTTCCGCCCTCTGTGATCGGCGGCTCCGGCGTGCGGGTCTCAAAGAGCCCACAACCGGCCGCTGCGAACGTCGCGAAGACCAGCAGGGTGGGCGGTATCCGGCACGAGAAACGCATCGCCGTCCTCAAACTGCGGTGCCGACAATTGCGCCCACGCCGGCGGTTATTGCCATGGCGAGGGCGCCCCAGAATACCACTCGTACCGCTGCCCGCACAGGAGGTGCTCCGCCGGCACGGGCCGACACGATTCCGAGGCAAGCAAGGAAGAATAGCGAGGCTGTTGCTATGACCACGACGGCTATGCCCTCCGGCGCCAGCCACGCTGCCAGCACCGGAAGCATCGAACCCGCAGTGAAGGCGGCTGCCGACGAAAGGGCAGCCTGAAACGGCCGTGCGGCAAGTGCGTCGGATAAGCCGAGTTCATCGCGTACGTGCGCGCCAAGCGCGTCGTGTTCGGTAAGCTGCTTCGCGACCTGCATTGCCAGATCGGCGTCGAGTCCACGGTTGACGTAAATGTCGGCGAGTTCCTGGAGCTCGTAGTCTGGCGCAGTGTCGAGTGCGCGTCGCTCGATCTCGAGATCGGCGCGTTCGACATCGGCCTGCGAACTCACCGATACGTATTCCCCGGCGGCCATCGACATCGCCCCGGCGACGAGCCCTGCAATTCCTCCCAACAGCAGGGTTGCCCTGTCGGAGGCGGCCGCTGCAAGACCGATGAGAAGACTCGCGACCGACACAATTCCATCATTGGCGCCGAGCACCGCAGCTCGCAGCCACCCGATTCGATGCGTGCGATGCGGCTCTTCGTGCAGACCGTTTTCGAACTCCGTTTCCACGCTAGTCGATTCGCTTCGTTGATATCAGGATGAGCCTCGGTGAGACGGGAGTGAATGGGCCTCCTGCATAGTCGCCGCACACGCTTTTCAGGACGAGTCCGGCCTTACGGTGCATGCGATCGAGATCCGACAAGTCGAACAGCCTAACGGATTCCTCGAAGACCTTTTCGCTCGCATCACTGAAGTGGCGAATACAGATCCGTTTGTTAATCCGCCCGTCGGCAATCGTACGTCTTTGTTCGATTTCCCCGTCGGGGAACGTGTCAACGGTTCGCGGCACCAAATCGCTCCGCACGTGATCGGCATTCAGAAAGTCCTGCAAGAACCAACCGCCGGGTTTCAGCGACTCTGACATTGCATCCAGCGCACGCTGATGGTCAGCTTCGTCGTCAAAGTACCCGAATGCCGTAAACAGGTTCACCACACCGTCCATACATCCGTCGCAATGCGGGTCACGCATATCCGCCACAACAAATTCCGCGTTCGTACCCGCATCACGTGCGGACTCGCGTGCCTCGTGAATCGATCGCTCAGACAGGTCGATGCCCGTGACATCGTAACCGTGCTTCGACAACAGAATGGAGTGCCGCCCGCGGCCACAGCCGATATCGAGGATACGGCTCCCGGCTGCCGGCCGAATCGAGTCTTCAATAAACGACACCACCCGCCGGGCTTCGTCGTCGTCGCGGTGACGATAGACGAGCTTGTATTCGTCCCGGTCGAACCAGTGTTCAAACCAGTTCGGTTGGGTCTTTTCAAGCCGATGGTTGGACTCCATCATGTCGCCGTCGCCGGAGTGGTTAGCGATCTTGCGACATCCTCCATGCTGCGTTCAACGTTCAGCCAGCCGTTGATTCTCCCGATGACCTCATCGAGCAGCGCGTCCGGGCAGGAGGCGCCCGCCGTCAACACGATGTCCACCGGCCGCGTTTCGGGAAACCAGCCTGATGAGGTGACTTCCGCTTTCTTGTGCAGGTCGAAGTGCTGTATCCTCGACAACGACACGATCGAATCGGCATCACGCACAAAATAGGCAGGCATTTTCTCCTCGCACAATTCCACCAGATGGCTCGTGTTGGACGAGTTGTAGCCGCCGACGATTATCGCCAGATCCGCCGGCTCTTCGATGAGCGCGTACGTCGCGTTCTGGTTCTCATTCGTGGCGTAGCAGAGCGTGTCTGACGTGTCGGCAAAGTGCTCCTCGATCGGGTCTGCTGGATAGCGAGCCGCCATCGATCGCTTCAGGAGATCTGCGATCGCCTGTGTTTCCGTTGCAAGCATTGTTGTCTGATTCACTACGCCGATTCGCTGCAGGTCGGTTTCCGGATCGAACCCGTCAGAGTATCGATCCGCGAACTTCTCAAAAAAGAAGGACGCCCCCTCGCCGCCGGAGATGACGGCCGCCAGCGCAGCCGCCTCGTCCAGGTCGCGGACGACAACAACGGGTGCAGCCGACTTTGCGTGCGAGAAGGTTGCCCGTGTTTCTTCGTGATAGCGCTTGCCGTGAACGACGATGCTGTATCGGGACGTGCCGATCTGGCTGCTTCGCTTCCAGACTTTTTCGACAAACGGGCACGTGGTGTTGTAGAGCTGCGTGTCAACTCCCCGACGAGCAAGCTCCTGCTCAACCTCGAGCGTCGTCCCGAATGCCGGAATGATCACGATGTCGTCGGGCTTCAACGCATCAAACGGGATCAGCTGTTCACCGACTGTCGTGCGGAGGAATCGAATTCCGCGGGCCTGAAGATCCTCGTTCACGCGCGGATTATGGATCATTTCCGACAGGAGGAAGATCCGCTTTCCCGGGTTCTGCTCGATCGCCTTGTAGGCAATCTCGATTGCATTTTCGACGCCGTAGCAGAAGCCGAAGTGGCGCGCAATCTTGTACCTGACAGGTCCAAAATCGAGTACGGTGGGGGACAGATCGCGCTTGCGCGGATCCGCAGCCGCTCGGGCGGCCTTGACCGTCGATATCAGGCTGCTGCGATAGAAGCCCGGGACGCTGAACTGTCTTGCCATGTTGCTGCGGGGTGTTACAGGTTTCCGGCGGCCGGGGATGGGCGCTCCAGAACGAAAGTGCCGTCTGCTAACGCCTCGGTCGGTTTGTGGTTCACAATTGCTCGGCCGATTCTGACTTAAAGTCGACGCGAAACCCGTGGTTCAATCGCCGTCCGCCACTGCTCGAAACGGTCCTCCGCGATGGCTGCCCTGGCTTCATGCATGAGCCACAGATAGAACGAAAGGTTCTGCACACTCGCAATTTCGAGTCCGAGGATCTCATTCGACATCAGCAAGTGCCTCAGATAGGCCTTCGAGAACGTCGTCGAGTAATAGTTGGGGAGACCGGGATCGATCGGTGAAAAATCGTCCTTCCATTTGGCATTGCGGATGTTGATCTCGCCCTCGGTTGTGAACAGCATGCCGTTCCGTCCATTCCGGGTCGGCATCACGCAGTCGAACATATCCACTCCAAGTGAGATGTTGCGGAGGAGATTCTGCGGCGTGCCGACTCCCATCAGGTACCGCGGCTTGTCGGTCGGAAGCTGCTCGTTGACAACAGCAACCATCTCATACATCTGATCGTGCGATTCGCCGACCGATAGCCCGCCGATGGCATAGCCGGGGAAGTCGAGGTCGACAAGTTGGCGGGCGGAGTCGCGTCTGACATCCGGATAGACGACGCCCTGAACGATCGCGAACAGCGCCTGGTCAAATCCATAAAGCGGATCGGTAGAGGCGAAGCGATCCTGGCAGCGCCGGGCCCACCGGACTGTCAGCTCGTTGCTGTTGCGCGCGTAGGCCTCCGACACGTCACCGGCAGGGCACTCGTCGAGCACCATCATGATGTCTGCGCCGATGCTGCGTTGCGTGTCGACGACGCTCTCGGGCGTGAAGTCGTGGTAGGACCCGTCGAGGTGCGATTGAAACCGTACACCCTCCTCCGAGATCTTGCGGATGCCGGATAGGGAGAAGACCTGGAAGCCGCCGGAATCGGTCAGGATCGGGCCGTCCCATCCGCTGAACGTATGCAGGCCGCCGGCCTTTTCGAGTATTTCTGTTCCTGGCCGCAGGTAGAGGTGGTACGTGTTGCCGAGGATTATCTCAGCGCCGATTTCGTCAGCGAGTACCCGCGGCGCGACGCCCTTGACGGAACCAACGGTTCCGACCGGCATGAAGATCGGTGTCTCGAACGTACCGTGACTTGTGACGACCCGGCCAAGTCTGGCTGCGCAGCCGGCGTCCACATGATTGAGTGAAAACTCCATCCAGGATTGCTACGCGGCCCTCGCTTCCGATTCGTGCGGACGGCCGAACCGGTCGCGCACGGCGGCAACGGTTTTGTCGGCCGCGGCGACGACGATCAGCCCATCCGATGTCCAAACTGCAAGAAGCGTGTTCGTTCCGGAAATTGATCCGATGCGTCGGACAGCATTGTAACGACTGTAGTGTTGATGATACTCAGTTGCGGTGATGCGAGAAACGTCCGATATGTGATACGTTTCGATCGGCTGCGAGCCCAACTCCAGCGTCAAGATTCCTTGCTCGCAATCTATCCTGACGACACCGGATCGCCGCCACCCTACCGTTCCCGAAAGCAGGAGAAGCAAAGCAGAAACCGACGACAAGACTTCGAGAACGAGATCGATGGAGATGTTGTCGAGCCTTGCGTCCGGCACAAACGGCAACTGTCCGGCCAGGTGGCCGGCCAGCAGAAGCAAGACGGGAACCGTCCCCAGAATGGCTACGCGCAGGCTCTCGGAGCGACGGTGGTCCCGGGTCGTCCGCAGTAGAAACCGACCGAGCAATGAGCCGGACGGATCCATGCGGGGTGCTATGTGGATGGTGGTGGTCAAACGTACATCGTTCAGCGTTTGAGCCTGTCACGAAACCGTGAAAACGGCCCCGGCCGGTCACCACCGCTGCCAATGTCGAGCGTCAGTTCATCCTTGAAGCCGACATAAGCGGTGGTCAGAATTGCTGTTGCAGGCACCGCGATCAGCAGTCCAACAATTCCCATCAACGAGCCGAATACGAAGAGACTCATGATGATCAACAGCGGGTGGAGACCTACCTGATTACTCTGGATCCGCGGCGTTAGGACACTCTGTTCAAGCACCGACTCAAGTCCAAGCACCACCACCACAATGATGGCCTTGACAAGCCACGGATCTCCAAATACGATGGCGATGATGACGCCGATGACGTTCGTGATCACGATCCCTATGTTCGGAATCATGTTCAACAGTCCGCCGAGCAGGCCGATGAGGAGCGCGAACGGAACGTTGAAGATCAGCAGGGCCACGGAAACGTTGAACGTTGCGATGGCGCTGATCATCAGCTGGCCGCGAAGATAGTTCCCGACGACGCTGCCCGCTTTGACGAGGTAGTCACGATCACCGCGGACGGTGGGGAAGAGCTCGATAATCCGGTTCCGGACTTTCGTGTAGTCCTTCAGCGTGTAGTAGATCAGGACCGGCATGATGGCTGCGACGGTGATGATCTGCAGCAGTCCGCTTATTGATTTCAGCAGGCTTTGGATGGTGTCGGGGACCGAGTTCGCGAGTGCACTGGCCTGATCCTGCAGCACGCTGCTCAGGCCGGAGACGAAGGCGTCGCGATCGATAAGGCCGGCCGACTCCAGCCTGTCCAGGATGGAGGAGCTGTCCATGTATTCCTGGATGGCACCCATCTGGCCGAAGAGTCTGGTCGCGAGGTTTTCCAGCTCCGATGCGACCTGGGGAACGACAAGCACAAACAGCAGCACGACGATTCCGATGGCAACGAACGTGATGACGATTGCGGGAATCGAACGTGAGATCTTGAACCGATCCGTCGCCCAGTCGCAGACGGGGCTCAGCATGTAGGCCAGAATGTAGGCGACGACAAACGGTACGAGGACGGCTCCGAGCGTATACAGCAGCCAGGCGAACGTCAGGAAGCCTCCCGAGATGAGGACTGATCGGGCAAGGGGCTGCTCCCTGACCGGCCAGAGCAGGATGGCCCCGGCGATTGCCACGAGCAACGGGTTGATGAAGTCTTTCAGGACCAGGAGCAGGGCGGCAAAGGTAACCACCGCGACCACTACCTGCCCAAGGTCGGTCTGTCGCCGGGCAGGATGCGCGTGTTCGCGTCCTTTTTCGGAATCGTCGTCGTCCTTCTTGCCGCTCATGCTTGCGCTACTCCTGGCTCGAGCCGTTGGTTGAAGTAGAATCCGCAGCGGCATCAGACGGTGGCTTTGTTTCGCCACGCTCGAGGCGTTCCTGCCACCGGGCCAACTCCAGCTCTCGTTCGGCGAGCTTGTCGAAGGACTCTTCCAGCGCTTTTTCCCTGATTTCAAACGACGCCTTCTCCATGTAGCCGCGCTCCTCGAAATACCGTTTGAAGAGCCAGTTGTGTTTCGCGGCCTCCATGAGCTCGGCAAACCGGAAGGCTCCGAGCGCACCCCAGTTCGATGTCTGCTCGAAGTTCTCAATCATCGTTCGCATGTCGCCGGTGATGTACTGCACGGTGTCTGCGGCTGCCAGCAGTCGATTGTAGAGTTCCGGATCGTTGAGCAACTTGGAAATGGTCCCGTCGCCTTCCTCCACCGCCGTCAGGATCGAGTTAACGCCCTCGGTCGCGCCGCCGGCAAGCTCAACAAGTGCTTCCGCATTGTCGACGAGTGCGTCCATCACGTTTCGTGACTCGGTTGCGGTGCTGACGATGCTGTAATAAAGCGTTGAGTCATAGATGATCTTGCCCAGCGTGCCTTCGCCGTTTCGTACGTCGAGCATGATCTGTTCAAACGTGTTTGCGGCCTTCTCGAAATTCTGGACACTGACCAGCGCACGGTCGGTGATTTCGAAGAAGTCCATCGGATCTTCGCCGACGATGATGTCGTTGTCCTGGATCGGATCACCCACTTCAGACGGCGAAATGAGTACGACGATCTGACTACCGACGAGCCCGTCCGTCTTGATCTGAGCGCGCGTGTTCCTGCGGATCACGTGGCGGGCGCGTTCGCTGATCGCCATTCTGACGGCGATGCGATCTCCGGGGGTATCCGGGAGTTCCACTGATTCGACACGCCCGACATTGACGCCTTGATATTGAACGTGCTGCCCGGCGTGCAGGCCCGCAACGTGGTTGAAGCGGGACTGAATGTAGAAGTTGTCGCTGAACAGAAACGTCCGGTTGGCAATTGCGAACAAGCCAACGAGGAAAAACAGCGTTGCCGCTATTACAATCAGTCCAACCCGTGCCTGACGAGACATCTATGACCTGCGATCAGTTTTCCTGGAAGAAGGTACGGATTATCGGGTGTGCGGACGCCCGCAATTCGCTGAGGGATCCCGATTCGGCAATGACGCCTTCGTGAATGAAATGTGCCGAATCTGCCACGATTTCGGCACACAACAGGTCATGGGTGATGACCATCGACGTAATCTGCCTTTCGTCACGTAACCTCACAATCAATTCTGATACGGCCCTGACCGACAACGGGTCCAGCCCTGTCGTCGGTTCGTCGTACATCAAAATCGACGGATTCAGTACGATCGCGCGAGCAAGTGCAATCCGCTTCTTCTGCCCGCCCGAAAGTTCGGAGGGCAGGTCGGACGCCTTATCGGGCAGCTTCATCCACTCAAGAACTTCCATGACACGATCGCGGCGCTCGGCCCGGGTCATGCCCGAGTGGCGCTCGAGAATGAAGGACAGATTCTCCGCAACGGTCATGGAATCGAACAGCGCGCCGCTCTGAAAAAGATAGCCGATGTCGAGTCGGAGCTCGTCAAGTTCTTTCTCCGCGAGCTCGTCGACCTTGAGCGAATCGATCCAGACTCCTCCCGAGTCGGGACGCATGAGCCCGACGATCGTCTTGATCAAGACACTTTTTCCGGAGCCTGATCCGCCCATCACAACGGCATTCGTCCCGCTGTGCACGTCCATAGAGACGCCACGCAGCACATGGTTTGCACCAAAGCTCTTGTGGAGGTCGCGAATCGCGATGCGAACGTCCGGTACGAGTGTCATGACGCCAGTCGCCTCCGTATCTGGAAAGGCGCGGCCGCAGAATGAATCATACCGGCGGGAAGAACATGAGCGATAGTTTTACCACAACGACGTCTGCGAGGAGGATCAGCAGCGATGACAAGACGACGGCCTGCATGGCCGCCTGGCCGACCTCGCGCGTTCCACCGCGCACGTTGAAGCCCTTGTAGCAGCTCACCATTGCGACGATGAATCCGAACACGCTTGTCTTTCCCGTGTCGATGATCAGGTCAGACAGCCGCATCGATTCGAAGGCATTGGTGAAGAATACGCGATAGTCGAGGTCGGATGAAATGACCGACTCGAGATAGCCACCCGACATTGCAATCATGTCCGCCATCATCGTCATCATCGGAAACATGACGATGCAGGCGATGACGCGTGTGAGCACGAGGTAGTGGTACGGTTTGAGTGCGGCCACCTCGAGCGCATCGATCTGCTCAGTTACTCGCATCGAACCGATCTCCGCGCCGATACCCGCGCCCAGACGGCCGGCCAGCACGAGCGAGGTCAGCACGGGACCGATTTCCTTGAAGACGGATAGCGCCAACATGCTCGGCATGAGGTCCTCTGCGCCGAATCGCGCGAGGGTTGTGCGGCTTTGCATCGCGAGGACGACCCCGATTGCAAATCCAGTGAAAGCGACAAGCACGAAACTCTTGCTGCCGATCTCGTCCATCTGACGCACGATCTCCTTTCCTTCGAACGGGCGCCGGAAGACGCGGACAAAGAACCTCGAAGCGAACAGCACAAGGTCGCCGAACTGGGCGATACCGCCCAGCACGACACTGTCTGCCAACCATCGCTTTGTCGTTTGCTTCTGTTCCAATCGTGCGTCTGCCTGCTGGTGTGTGTTTAGTATGCGTGCTTCCAGAAGAGAGTCAGCTTGAAGCCGGATCCCTGTTGGAGAAGCCGCGCCAGAAGGTCGCGGATGATCTCTACCTCGACCGTGAATTCCGGCCGATTGGCATCCTGCGAGCTGCTGGCAGTGGCGCTTGTGTTCAAAACGACAGGTTGACTGATCGCGAGGTACACACCGTTTCGAACGTACTTGCCGGCCGTCAATCGGATCTCGGAACCATCGTTCTCGATTCTGACCACGTCCAATCCAAGCTCGGACCCGGCGAGCCCTTCGAGGTAGCCGGTGGCCTGACTCAGCGCGATATCGGTCGCGAGCCCGGCCTCCGATCCCGAGAACTGCAAGGTTTCTCCGGCCGGCCTCCCTGTCAGCACGTAAGATAGAATATCCGTCAATTCCATTTGGGGATCGGAATTGAGCGTGACGTCAAGGTTCTCCAGCGCACCGGAAGCCTTCAGATTGATCGTGACCTCCTCGTTCCGATCCTGGGGGGATCGAACCGTGTAGGTTGCGGCGATATCGACTCGGGGGTTATCAAAATCGCCGTTATAGGTCACAGTACCAGAAGTGATGTCGAACCGGCGTCCGAACTGATCGATCGACGACCGTTCCGGCAAAACGCTGATGGTACCGAACATCCGCTCCTCCTCGTTCGGGTTCTTCTGAAGATCCATGTCACCGGAGAACTCGATGTTCATGCGAGGATTCTGCTTCGACCGCAGCCACGAGTCCCGCTGCATTTCCAGATTGATGTCGATCTGCAGCGCCTCGTAGAAGGAGAATGTCGTGGTGTCCGCCGCGGTGACGCGCGTTCCAAAAACCTCCTCGACCTGCTGCAGGTCATCTTCTGACAATTGAACCGGCTCGAATTCTTCGATGGCGCCTTCGTAGTACAGGTCCATCGACTCCATCTTCAAGTATCCGGAGACGTTCGGATGCAACGTCGTGCCGTACAGCAGCAGGTCGCCGCTTGTCTTTACGTTGCGGAATTGCGCGTTGTCCATTGCAAGGAAGTCCTCCATGCTCAGGCTGACGTCAAATTCGCCGAGTGTCAGATCACTTAGCGTTACCTGTCCAAGTGCGATCACACTTCCCGGCCCCGAGCGCGCGTCCGCATGAAGGATCTTGATTTCGTTTCCGTCAAACTCCAGTTCCGCGTTGATCTTCGACGGCCGGATGCCGAACTGCGGCAGGCCCAGCGAGCCATTCACGATCTTGGCGGCCCCGGAGAGCGCCGGGCTGTTAACCGTGCCATGTATTTCGAGTTGGCCGTCCACCTTCCCGTCGAGCGCGTTGTAGTCCTGCTTGTTGAGGAAGGGGAGCATCCAGCCCATCGCGAACGAGTCCGCATCGACATCGATGCTGACGCGCGTGTCGGGCGTTGCCTGTCGGGCCGCCACGCGAAGGCCGGTCTGAGAGGGGCCCTGACTCTTCGCAAGTCGCAAATCAATCGGCACCTGCCCGGTAATCGTAAGCGTACTGCCGTCTACGTGCCGGAAGAGGGCATCGGTGTGGAGCAGGAGCGAGTCGTAGGCCAATGATAGCTGCATGTCCCCGACGGCGGCCCGATCGGATCGCACGTCGAGGTTGAGATCACCTTCCATGTGCGGGGACTCGGCCGGACCGGTAAGATCGAGATAGCCGTTGACCGTGCCGCCGAGTCCCGAGTATTCGAAGAGGTCCGCAATGGATTCAATCCGGAACTCTTCGATGGTCATTATCAACGATTGGTCACCATTTGGATT
>JAGQWL010000316.1 GCA_020437385.1 Bacteroidota bacterium | reverse complement strand
CATGGCAAGATGCATCATCGTAACAGTCCGCAGGCCCTTCAGCGTCAAGAAGCCGTCCTCCGCCTCGGCGATCTCCAGAACCACGCGGTTCCATTCAACGATTGGCTCGGCCGAAGGACCTGCTTCGGTCTGCGCGTTGCATCTGACGGCTGGGAGGATCACGACGGACAAAACGAGCGCGATTCTCGGAGTGGATAGGACAGCTCGATATCTCATGTAACTTGTCCGATGTATGGCAGTTAGTTATGTATGAAGGTATCCGGTTCCCATCCCCGCATCTACTACTTTTTCAGTAGCACCAACTGGTTCATCGCTCATGAATAACGGATACGGCCAGTATTGCCCGCTGGCCCTCGCCACGGAGCTGCTCGGCCAACGGTGGTCGATTCTGGTAATCAGCCGCCTGCTCGATGGATGCACAACGTTCAGTGAAATCCAGCGCGGCGTCCCCAGGATTTCGCCGTCCATGCTGTCAAAACGGTTGGAGGAGTTCGAGCACGCCGGCTTGATTCGCCGGACAACGCGAAAGGGCGGCACCGCCTACCAACTGACAGAAGCCGGAAAAGACCTTGACGGGATCATCATGGATCTTGCCGTCTGGGGACAGAAATGGGCGCGAGACATGACGATGGACGATCTCGACCCCGCGTTTCTTGCGTGGAGCATGCACACGAGGGTCGATCCGTCTGTATTCGGCGAAGGACGGACCGTGATCGAGTTCGAATTCAGCGGAACCCCGAGGGGCACGGATACCTTCTGGCTGGTTTTCACCGACGGTACGGTAGACATGTGCCTCAAGTATCCCGGATTCGAAACGGATCTTCTTGTCAAGGCGGACCTGCTGCGATTCGTTGAAACCTGGCGTGGCTTTCGCAGTCTCGAGGACGAGCTCTACACGGGCAAGATCCGTCTTGAGGGCCCGCCGCCGCTGAAGCGAGCATTTCCGAGTTGCCTGCAACTGAGCGCACTCGCACCGTGGGAGCGTATGAAGCCGGGGCGGGAGAAGAGGATCGCATCGCATGCCTGATATTCGCCTCGTGATGGGCGACCAGCTCACTCACGCGCTCAGCGCCCTCGACGACATCGATCGGAATTCGGAAATCGTACTCATGGTCGAGATATCCGACGAGATCACGCACGTCAAGCACCACAAGCAGAAGGTCGTTCTCGTTCTCGCGGCAATGCGGCACTTCGCGGAGGCACTGCGCGCGTCCGGCATCACGGTGGACTACGTCTCTCTCAACGACGAAGGCAACACCGGATCATTCGACGGGGAAATCCGCCGCGCAATCGAGCGACATGATCCGGAACGCATCATCATGACCGAGCCAAGCGAGTGGCGGGTCGTGCAAATCATGAAGCGGATTCACAAATCCACATCCGTCGACGTGGAGATACGACCGGATACCCGCTTCCTCTGTTCTCACGACATGTTCGAGGAGTGGGCGAAGGGCCGGACGAACCTGCTGATGGAACACTTCTACCGCGAGATGCGCAAGCGAACGGGTTGGCTGATGGACGGCGACGAGCCAGCCGGCGGCAAGTGGAACTACGACAGTTCAAACCGCAAGCCGCTGCCATCCGAGGTTTCACTTCCGAACAGAATGCGGTTCGCCCCGGATCAAATCACGCGCGATGTCATCAACCTTGTTGAGCGCCAATTCGGCGACCACTTCGGATCGCTCGACAGCTTCGGCTGGCCGGTCACGCGCAAGGACGCGCTGAAGGCGCTGGACCATTTCGTGACCGACTGCCTTCCACAATTCGGTGACTACCAGGATGCAATGTCGGAGTCCGGCGATTTCCTGTTTCACTCGCTCCTCTCGCCGTCAATCAATATCGGCCTGTTAGAGCCGGAGGAGGTTTGCCAGGCCGCCGTTGACGCCCATGGTGCCGGCAAAGCGCCGCTCGAAGCCACCGAGGGGTTTGTACGCCAGATCCTCGGGTGGCGCGAGTACATCAGGGGCATCTACTGGTTGAAAATGCCGGAGTACGAGACCTCCAACTACCTTTCGGCGTCCCGCGATCTACCATGGCTGTACTGGTCCGGCGAGACTGACATGAACTGCATGCGCCACACGATCGACACGACACGGAAGCACGCATACGCCCATCACATTCAGCGACTGATGATCACCGGAAACTTCGCGCTGCTCGCTGGGATCGAGCCGAAACAGGTCGAAGAGTGGTACTTGATCGTGTACGCGGACGCATTCGACTGGGTCGAACTGCCCAATACCCATGGCATGGCGCTGTACGCTGACGGTGGTCTTCTTTCAACCAAACCGTACGCGGCGTCGGGATCGTACATCAACAAGATGTCCGACTACTGCAAAGCCTGTGCATTCGACGTTAAGAAGAAGCTCGGGCCGAAAGCGTGTCCGTTCAACTACCTGTACTGGTACTTCCTGATTGCAAACGAGGAGAAGCTCGGTTCAAACCACAGACTTCGGATGCCGTACGCGACACTCCGAAAGATGGGTGCGGATCGGCGCGAGCAGATCGTCGAGAATGCGGAGCGGTTTCTGGATTCGCTTG
>JAGQWL010000038.1 GCA_020437385.1 Bacteroidota bacterium | reverse complement strand
GGCCGCACCCAGTTCCATCAGATAGTCGTGTGCGTCGTCCTTTCCCGTTGAAGCCGCCACTTCGTAGCCCAGCGCGGCCAATGCGCCCACTGCGAAGCTGCCGACCCCGCCCGACGCTCCGGTGACAAGAACCTCACCGGCGCCCGAATCCAATCCGCACTTTTCCAATGCATCAATCGCAATCAATGCCGTAAGTCCTGCGGTTCCGGCAACCATCGAGTCCACCGGCGCCATTCCCTGCGGGAGCGGGACGAGCCACTCCGAATCAAGCCATTGATAGGCGGAATAACCACCCCAATGTGACTCGCCGATCCCCCATCCGGTACCGATCACCCAGTCGCCTGAGAAGAAGTCAGTCGAGTCGGTCTGGACAACTTCACCAACAAGATCGATGCCCGGCACAAACGGAAATCCTGAGCGAACAATGCGTCCTTTGCCGGTGATTGCCAACCCGTCTTTGTAGTTCAAGCTGGAGTAGGCAATGCGTACGAGCGTGTCTCCCTGCTTCGGAAGTGCGTCCGGGTCGACCTCGCGTAGGTTGACCGTCGGATGGCTCTTTTCCCCGGACAATTCAAGTGCGCGCTCCATGATCAAAACCTGCTTATAGTGAGAAGTACGTTCCGGCCTACCCCGTCTTACTCATCCGCCCGCGCTCCTCGTCGTGAAGCGCCTGCCAATACCGGAAGCGGATCAAGCGTCACTGTTCGTGAATCGAACTGCTGATCCCATCGCCTGATCCCGCGTTCGTTTCCGGACTTCAGCTCGAACACGGCCTCGGTACCGTCCTCATTGACCGAAAGCGTACCTGTGAGATCAAAATATCTCGCAAGAATGAACGAACTTCTCCATCCGAACGAAAGATCAACCTCGTAGCGTTTCGCATCACGGTCGTACGACCATGAGTCGAGATACGCGTACCGCTGAGGCCCCAGCGGGAACGTGCGCAACATCCGGACGAGACGTCTGGCGGTCTCCTCTACAAAGAGACCCGCTTCGACCTCTCGTGTTTCCAGGGACTTGGCATCGACGGTGATATCCCGGACGAGGACCGGATCACGCAGTTCGAATGCCCGTGTAAACACCTCGAAGCGAACGATCGCTTCGTTGTTCTCGAGCAGCCCCTTAAGCAGATCGCGCCTGAAGTCCGCGTTGTTGGGAACGTTTTCAAGCTTCAGTTTTCCCGACGGCTTGCTGAACGAAACCGTCATACCGTCGCCAACTCCGCCGACGACCTGGATACGAATCCGACCACTTGCATCCCGCGCCATCGGAATTGACTCCCACTCATCCGGGCTTCCGAAAACTTGCCGCTCCGCAGAAAATCGTAGGTCGTACGCACCCGAGTCATAGTCGTCGTTCCTGGGATACTCGATTTCGTCTTCGACGACAACCTTTTTCGGAGACGCCTCCACACCCTCCTGTGCGCAGACTTCCGTCATGTGGAAAGTTGCACACACCTCAACCAGGAGCCGCTCCTTGTCTTTCAAGGAACGATCGTCAACCGAAAAAGCGAGCTCACTACCCGAATAGACCGTATCGATTGCTTGATCGAAAACACGGACTTCGTAAACATCCGGTACGACACGCCTCGATTTGCCCAGTGTGCTGCTCTCCGAAAATGCGACTTCCACTCGAAGTGAATCCCACGAAACGCGGTCGACAGAAATCGACTCAACCCGGTATTGGCGACTGGCTCCACATCCAGTCACCGCCGGCAACAAGACCGCGAAACAGGTGAATGCGAGCCCGGACAGAATTCGAATGTTCGCAACTGCTGCACACACCTTGGAGTACGGGGCTTTCAAATCGAAAAACTCAGTGACGGGATCGGATGACCGATAAACGTGCATCGCACGTCGATTGTTGCGTCACGCCCAAGTCAGTCCGCTGCCGAAAAATGGATTGCGAGATCCGGATGAGCTGCCGCGAGAAGAATGGCTGCAACGTGCGTACTGTGCTTCAGACGCCCGTCGGCAATCATGTTCAATACCTCGGAAGCGTCGGCAAGCTCGATGGTGAGCTGCTCGGTAGGGTCGGGATTCGACCGGCCGGGCTCCAGCCCGGTCGCGGCGTAAATGTATGCCGTGTTCGTTTGCCGGCTGGGGTCCTGAAAGAGGGAGCCGAGTGCGATCCATTCCGAAGCGTCGTAACCGGTTTCTTCAGAGAACTCACGTCGCGCCGCGTCTTCGACTGCCTCCCCGTCCTCGATGCCCCCGGCAGGCAACTCCAGCACCGTTTGTCCGACGCCGTGTCTGTACTGCCTAACGAGTACCACCTTGCCCTCAGCGGTGATTCCGACGACACATACCCAATCCGGCACTTCGACTACGTGGAATCGCGATAGGACCACGCCCGTCGGCAGTTTTACGGCGTCTTCGCGCACTGCCATCCACCACTCTCGAAGCAGATACCGTGATTCCAGTATTTCCCAGTTATCGTCGGCCATGTGTGTTGACGCGATTAGCGAAAGCGCTGAATTTAACAAATGCTGCCGCAGTCGCCGATGCGTGGAGCGAATTGCTGGTTCAAGCGTACGCCTGTTTCGGACGACAGAAGCCGGGCCATTTCGACAGTGTTCGTCGAGAGAGATCGGTGACTGCTCGTCCACAATCGTGTGCCCCAGACGGTATCGGATATATCCGGCAGCGCTACAGAGGCAACATAAACCAACAATTACGGCAATCCCATGAGCGAAGACTTCCTTCCGATCAACGGCACTGACTATGTGGAATTCTACGTCGGAAATGCCCTACAGGCGGCGTATTACTATTCTCAGGCGTTCGGCTTCGATGTCGTAGGATACCGCGGACTCGAAACCGGAGATCGCAACCGGACCAGCTACCTGCTGACGCAGGGAAAGATCAGATTCGTGCTGACTTCGGCACTCCATTCTGATTCGGAGGTCGCAGCGCATGCCGCCAGACATGGGGACGGCATTCGTGACCTCGCGCTCTGGGTTGATGATGCACGGCGATCATACGAGGAAACGATAAAGCGGGGCGCGAAGAGTGTCCGGGAACCTGAAGTGCTGAGGGACGATGACGGTGAGGTGGTGATTGCGGCAATCTCGACGTACGGCGATACGATCCATAGCTTTGTCGAAAGGCAAAACTATTCCGGGCTCTTCCTCCCCGGCTTCAAGGCATACGCGGGACCCTTTCCCCGGGCCGTGAGTGTCGGACTGAAGTACGTCGACCATTGCGTGGGAAACGTCTCGTTGGGCGACATGAATCGATTCGTTGATTTCTATCGTGACGTGATGGGATTCAAACAGCTGGTCTCCTTCGACGACAAGGACATCTCGACGGAATACACGGCCCTGATGTCAAAGGTCATGTCGAACGGCAACGAGCGGATCAAATTCCCGATTAATGAACCGGCCGACGGACGCAAGAAGAGTCAAATAGAGGAATACCTCGAATTCAACGAGGGGCCAGGAGTTCAGCACGTCGCGATGGCCACCGACGACATCTTGCGCACCGTATCAGAGCTCCAGCGTCGCGGCGTCGCGTTCCTGGGAGTGCCGACGACGTACTACGACGAGCTTCAGGATCGCGTGGGCAAAATTGATGAACCGATCGAGGACCTGCAGCGTCTCGGCATCCTGGTCGACCGTGATGACGAGGGCTACTTGCTGCAGATCTTCTCGAAGCCGGTCCAGGATCGACCAACGGTCTTCTACGAAATCATCCAGCGCAAAGGCGCGCGGTCATTCGGCAAGGGAAACTTCAAGGCACTGTTCGAGGCGATCGAGCGCGAACAAGAACTCCGCGGAACCCTCTGATCGCCTCAGGCGGTCTTTCCGTACGCGGTCACTTCAGGCCGTTCAGCGCTGATCCCTCCGCGCGCAATCGGGCCACGATCTGCGATGGATGTCGGCCTTTCGCCGAGAACGGCACTCACGACGGTGCCGGAGAACGCAACGCGATTGTATCTGCCGAGCGCCGCGTTGACCTGAAAACCGATCCATTCGGCAACAGACTGCCCGGGTTGACGCCCCGCCACCACGATTCGCCGACCCCTGCGTGTCAGCACGAGCAGGTCGAAGTAGTTCGTCGACCCAACGGTAGCAAATGAAGACAGGAGCAGGTCGCCAACCTCGTCGTGAGGGACAAAACGCCTGATTGCCATCGGTCCGATCGTGCGCTCGACCAGCAATCCCTGGCGGCTCGCAACAATCCGTGTTCGTTCAAACCAGAGCGAGACCAAACCGTATGCGGGTACGACAAGAAAGATTCCTGCCGCAACCGTCAGCAGGCGAGGTGCGTCCGCAGCTGCCAGATAGGCTACCACCATCGCCCAAGAGATTCCAAACAGTGCTGTTGCGCCAGCAAAGAACGAGTTGCGCGATGCACCTAGCTCGATTGTCGTCTTTCCTTCCTCGCAGCTAACGCGTATTCCCGGAACCGACGTTCGCGGGCTCGTCTCCAACGCGCCAGCCATTGCCAACGCATGCTCCTGCGGAGCTGACGAGGTATCCGCTACCCGGAACACGGGCAGACAATACACCGAACGGCGACTCACGTTGCCGACCTTTATTGCACATTCGACAACCCACTCGACGGCATCACTTCCGTAGTCTGCCGTCGATTCCGGTGCGGTGTCGGGAATCAGTACTGAAACCGGAACAACGATGCGGCCCTCGTTCGATGGCTGCATACCCAGGAGGGCCGTCGATGCGTCGGCAGACCTCCAGACATCGATCGTACGCGTTGAATGGGACCGCCTGAGATTTGTGTGGATTCTTCTTCTGCAGATGACCGAAACCTCGGCGGAACACTCAGACAGCAGGTCGGGCGGGATGTCGGTTACGACAGTCCCCTGCAGCACGGAACCCGGTCGGACAGGTACTGAGTCGAGTTCAAGTCGCAGTCGCCCGAAGAGTCGGCGGCGGCGTGTGATTACATAGGACAGCGCAACCAGAATTGCGCTGCAAACGACAACGAATGCGACGAGCTCGCGGGTTCCCACTTGACCGAACGCGCCGGAACGAACCGAGTAGATCGCAGTCGCAAAGGACAGTGCGGCAACGGAAAGCATGGCAAAAAGGATCGCGCCCGGATGACTCGCCTCATCCGCGATGCTTGCATCCGTCCACTCTCGGCGCCACAACCACTTTTGCTGCGGATACGCCTCGGCACGTGCCGCCAACTCGGCTTCGCGTCGAGTGTATCGCCACCCAAACAAAAGTACGGCGATCCCGACCCCGCCGACCACGAGTCCGAATACCAGCTCGGCGATTCCCGCCTCCAGATCCCCTGACCGGATAACCGACGCGCCATCGAACTGCAGCCGCAATCCCGATCCGAAGAGGCCAACTGCGGCAACAAAGATTATCGCGAGATATGCGCGAAAACGGGATTTCATAGGGAAAGCGAGGAACTATTCGATTCGGGTATCGGCCCGGTTCCGCCGACCCTTAACGATACGTTCGGGCGCCGCAGTCGAAGAATTTCGCGTTGCACTCGACTCTTCCGTAAACTGAAGTAGCCTCGTCATCGTCCATTTTCGAGCAATCTCGCCAATGAAGCTTCGTGTCCTCATTGCTGCCGCAGCCGTTCTTGGTGTGGCCGCCTGCAGCAGCGACCGTTCAGATCAATCCGCCGACCTCATCCTGACGGACGG
>JAGQWL010000315.1 GCA_020437385.1 Bacteroidota bacterium | reverse complement strand
TCATATGCCTCTTGCTGCTTGGAAGAAGCCGAGCCAATTGCCACCGTCCTTGTCATATCTGAGACGTATCCGTTTGCTACGCAACCCATGTCGATAACGACAAGATCACCGGCCGCGAGGATTCGGTTGGACGGTCGGGCATGCGGCAGCGCCCCATTTGGCCCCGATGCGACGATTGGTTCGAAGGACATCCGTTCCGCACCGCGCCTCATATGACGGTAGACGATCTCTGCAGCGACGTGACGCTCGCTCATGCCCGGCTTCAGGGTATCCAGAAGTTCACCGAATACCTCATCCGTGATGAACTGCGCCCGCCGGATGCTTCGAATTTCCTCGTCGGATTTCCGGCACCTGAGGGAGTCGAGGATTCCTGGCTCCGGTCGCAGCGTGACGGCTCCATTTCCCACGGCATTCAGCTGCTCCGCTCCCTCCAGCGTTAAGCTGCGGCTGTCGACGAGCAATTCGAAGCTCCGAGGTCCCTCAATTGTCTGTGCCGCAGCGGTGAGCAGGCTTCCACTGACCGATTCTGTATCCACGACGGTCACTTCACGTCGCACCTGCTCTTCGTATCGGGGGTCAGTAAGCAGCAGTGCTCGCTCAGCCGTAATCAGCAGGACTCCGTTGGACCCGGTAAAACCCGTAACCCAACGAATATCTGGAAGCGAGGTGAGAAGCGCACCGTGAGCCCCTGCCCGCGACACCACTTCCCGCACGTCTCCAACTCGATGCGCGTTGACAGGAGCGTGTAGCACGTGCTAGAAGGTTCGTGAGCTATAGTTCGGAGACTCCTTGGTGATCGTGACGTCGTGGGGATGGCTCTCACGAACGCCACTGCCGGTGACGCGGATGAAGCGAGCCTTTTCATAAAGCGCGTCAACAGTGGCGCAACCCGTGTAACCCATTGCGGCGCGGAGTCCGCCAACAATCTGATAGGTGACCTCGCTCAGCGTTCCGCCATACGGCACCCGACCCTCAATACCTTCCGGGACAAGTTTCTTGATGTCGTCCTCCGCGTCCTGGAAATAGCGATCGGAGCTTCCCTCCTTCATTGCGCCCAGCGAACCCATACCACGATAGGACTTGAACTTTCGTCCTTCGTACAGGATTGTTTCACCCGGGCTCTCCTCCACGCGTGCAAACATGCCGCCTATCATGACGCAGTTCGCACCGGCCGCGAGTGCCTTCGGCACATCGCCCGTGTGTTTCACGCCTCCGTCGGCAATGATTGGCACGCCTCGTTCGCGCGCCGCAGCCGCGCAGTCCATCACGGCTGTTAGCTGCGGAACGCCTACGCCGGCAACGACGCGTGTCGTGCAGATGGAACCTGGTCCGATTCCGACCTTCACCGCATCAGCACCGGCATCGATGAGATCGGTCGTTGCCTCGGCCGTTGCCACGTTGCCGGCGACGACTTCCAGCGCCGAATAATTTGACTTGACCATCTCGACGGAGCGAACCACGGCAGATGAATGACCATGGGCCGTATCGATTATTACAAAGTCGACACCCGCCTCAACGAGTGCCGCTACCCGATCCAGCAACTCAGATGTAACGCCGAGGGCCGCCCCCACTCGGAGCCGCCCATGTTGGTCTTTGCATGCGTTCGGAAACTGTCGTTTCTTCTGGATATCCTTGAATGTGATGAGGCCGCGAAGGACACCTGCCGCGTCTACTACCGGAAGCTTTTCGATCTTGTGCTTCTGAAGAATGTCCTCAGCCTGTTCAAGAGTGGTGCCAAGCGGCGCCGTCACAAGATTCTTCGTCGTCATGATGTCGGCGAGCGAGACGTTGCCGTCCATCTGAAAGCGCAGGTCCCTGTTGGTGACAATCCCGACAAGGTTTCCGTCGCGCGTTATGGGAATGCCGCCAATTGAATTCTGTGCCATCATTCGACGCGCATCCGCAACAGTGGCATCTTCGGGCAGCGTCAACGGATCCTGAATCATCCCACTTTCGCTGCGCTTTACTCGACGAACTTCGTCGGCTTGTCGCTGGATCGACATATTCTTGTGAAGCACACCTACGCCCCCTTCGCGGGCCATGGCTATTGCCAGCGTCGATTCCGTTACCGTGTCCATGGCAGCGGAGAGGAGCGGGATGTTCAGGCGAATATTGCGTGTCAGCAAAGCTGAGGTGTCGACATCGCGGGGCATTACACTGGACGCTCCCGGAATCAGGAGGACATCGTCGTACGTCAGACCCTCTCCTCGGATCTTGTCAAAAGTTACCTGTTGAAGAATCATTGCCGCCATGATAGTCCAGTATTGGTTGTCGATCGATTCCCCTTTTGAGGTGAATCCGTCGCGTTCACATCAGTTCCTCAAACCGACGGCACGCCTCAATCGGGATACTTCCCGATGTGTCAAGTTCCGCCATTTTCCTGGTCTGAGCCCCTTGCAATCGAGACCGGCGTACTGAACCCGCTCGAGAGCGTTCACCGTTGCGCCGAGAGCCTCGAACATTCTTCGTACCTGCCGATTACGTCCTTCGTGAATCTGGAGGACGACTCGGGAGCGATCTCCCTCGACAAAGTCCGCATACTCAGCCTTTGCCGGTCCGTCGTCGAGTTGGACGCCTGCCCGAAGTCTTTCGACGTCGCCAGATGATAGTTCGCGATCGACATTCGCAACGTATAGTTTTGCGATCTCGTAGCGGGGATGCATCAGTCGATTCGCCAGTTCACCATCGTTCGTAATGAGCAGCGCACCAGTCGTATCACGATCGAGACGCCCAACCGGATAGAGTCCACTTTTCTCACCGTCGGAGATCGAAAGCAGATCCATTACGGTGCGACGGCCCCTGTCGTCGGAAGTCGTCGTGATCGCGTCCGTCGGCTTATTCAGAAGGATGTAGCCGAGATTGAGCGGCGTTAACGTTCGGCCGTTCACCGAGACTGAATCGCCCTCCGAGAGCCGGCGTCCCATCTCGACAACAACTTCTCCATTGACCTGAACGGCTCCCGCCGCTATAAGGTCATCCGCCTTTCTGCGCGAGCACATACCCGATTGGGCGATGAAGCGATTCAACCGAATTCCTTCGCTCGCCTGCTCGGCGTCGGGACGCGGCTTCTTGTCAAGCCGAGGAGGGCGTCGCGCGTCAGCTGCCATCGGCGTCGGCATCCGAACTTTCTGCGGAGATGTCTGCGTCGGTGTCTACTGACGATCCGTCGCCCGAGGGGTCCTCATCCATGTCCTGAAGAATTGAGGTTGTCGCTTGTTCCGTCACGTTGATCCGAAGAGAGGCTTCGCCTTCCTCGACAGACGGGTCTGACAAATCCAGTCCGCGCGCGATCAGAAGGTGTGCCTTTTCGGAGCTGAAGGTCGGATCATTCAGCAGTTCCTCGATTTCACGAAGCGTCGGAAGGTCCTCGAGTGAGGACAATCCGAACTTATCCATGAAAAGCTCGGTTGTCCGGTAAAGAAGGGGTTTTCCAACACCTTCACTTCGGCCGGATATCTCGACAAAGTCGAGCTCCATCAATCGACGGATTGCATAGTCGGAATCAACGCCCCTTATGTGGTCAACTTCCGGTTTGGTACACGGCTGACGGTAGGCGATGATTGCAAGCGACTCGAGCAGCGACCTGGACAATTTGGTCTCACGATGCTGAAAGTACATCGCCTTGAGGAAGTGCGCGTAACGTGGGTCCGTTGCCATACGGAAACCACCGCCCCAGCGCTGAATGCGGAAGGAGCGTTCGTGCCTGGCGTACAGCGCGTTGAGCCAATCGACTGCCGCGTCTACGCGGTCAGCGTGGGGGGCGCTGCCCGTAGTTTCCGCAATGATATCGCAGATTCTGCTCGCGGATAGCGACTCCTCGGACGCAAAGACAAGTGCCTCTACGATACCGAGCAACTCTTGCTCAGCAATCGCGTCGTCCTCCGTTGCGTCGGAGATTCCAGAGTCCGGTGACAGCGATTCTGTCGTCTGAACCTCCGCTTCGTCCGTCCAGTCGCCTTCGTCTCCATCGCTTTCAACTGTCGAGGCGATTTCAACTGTCGCGGCGCTTTCGGCGGACTCAGTGCCATCCGGCTCAGCAGCGTGCACGTCGATCGAATCGATGCTGCTCTCGTCAACGGCAGGTGTGTCTGTCTGCGCCCGCTCCACGCTGGCCGCACCGGCGTCCGGTGTATCCACGTCGGTCATATCCCGCGGTGCGTCTTCGCTTCGCGGAGCGCCCGTTGCCAGATCACTCGTTTGCGAAATTGAAATGTCGTCGTCGTTTGTCATTGAGGGAATGCTGAGATTTTACAACTTCTCGGTCGCATCTTCGGTTTCCGAACGAGGCTCTGATTCCGATCCCTCCTCGTTACGCTGATTGACATCCGTCACGTATACCTGGTGGAGCAAATCTGTCTTTTCGACCGAAAAATCGTCGGTCGACCGATTAAAACGTATTCTGATGGCCCCTTGGCGCGCCAGCTCAAGCACGGCAAGGAAGGTCGTGATAATAAACGGCTTGGATCTTCGCGATACCAGTTCCACGAACGACGCTCTCTCGATCTTCACAAGGGCTGATCGCACGTAGTCCTGCTGCTCTTCGATCGAATAGGCCTCGGATTCGACATTGTGAACGGGCTCGTCCGGCGCTTCCGTCAACACGCGCCGCAATGCGCGAATCAGATCAAAAACGGTCCCGTCCTTGATTGAGTCAGGATCGGCTTCGATGCCCTGTCGATCCGCTTCGAATCGCACGCGGGTGAACTCGTTGCCGCGGTCCTCCAGCTTCTGTTCGAGCTGCGCGGCCGCCTCCTTGAACCGGATGTATTCAAGGAGCTTCTCGACCAGTTCTGTTCGCGGGTCGATCGGTTCTCCCTCTTCGTCCAGTTCCGGAACGGGAAGCAGCATCTTCGCCTTGATGCTGATCAGCATTGCGGCGAGATAGAGAAAGTCCCCGACGCCATCGAGGTCAATCTCTTCCATTATGGTGACGTACGAAAGGAACTCGTCCGTTATGTCCGCTATCGGAATATCGTAGATGTCCAGCTCATCGCGCTGAATGAAGAACAGCAGCAGGTCGAGCGGACCTTCAAACTTGTCGAGTCGGACGCGAAACATGAACTAGGATGAAAGCCGGTTCTTCCGGAACCAGTCGAGCGTGATTGCAAGTCCCTCCCGGACCGAATATTCCGGGGAAAAGCCAAGAACGGATTTCGCGAGGGAGCCGTCGAGAACGGAGCGCTGTTGCTCGCCCGGTCGGCCCGGTGCATGCTCCTCCGGCATGTCCGACCCGGACAGGTCACGCAGGATTCGGAACAGGTCGTTGACGCTGGTCTCGACGCCCGTACCGACGTTAAACACGCCGGTGGCGTCGGAATCCAGTGCAGCAAGGTTTGCCGCCACAACATCGGATACGAAGGTATAATCCCGGGTTTGATCGCCGCTTCCGAAAATGACGGCCTGCTTGTCTGCCAGAAGGCGTTCACAGAAGATCGCCACAACACCCGCCTCGCCGTGCGGGTTCTGGCGTGGCCCAAAAATATTTCCGTACCGTAGCGCGATGTATTCAATCCCGTACTGCTTGTTGTAGTAGTACAGATACTTCTCCGTCGTCAGTTTCGTAATACCGTACGGGGAAACAGGTCGTAGTGGGTGATCTTCCGACTGAGGAACGAACTCGGGATCGCCGTAGATGGCACCCCCCGTAGAAGCGAAAATGACTTTCTTGAGTCCGCTGTTTCGCCCGCCTTCAAGAAGATTCAGGATTCCGCACACATTGACGTCCGCATCGAAGATCGGGTCGGCGACTGATCGCCGTACATCCATCTGGGCGGCAAAATGGAACAGGACTTCCGGACGAATTTGTTCTAGGACGCTCCGTGCCTCAGCGGACCTGATGTCGTGTCGATGAAGGGTCGCTTCAGCGGGAACGTTCTTGAGGAAGCCGCCGGACAGGTCGTCAAGTACATGCACATCGTGGCCGCGACCCACGAGTGCGTCGACAACATTGGATCCGATAAAACCTGCTCCGCCTGTTACGAGAACTGTCATTTGGTCGGATTATTCGGATGATTCTGACGGAACGAGAACGACCTCGGAAAACTCAGCCCCCCCAATAACCTTCTGGGCCGTGTCGAGCACAGATTCCGCTGTGACCGCGTCAGTATATTCGAGGACCTCATCAAGCGTGTAGTAGCGGTTGTACAGAAGCTCCTGCCGACCAATCCGCATCATTCGATTGCTCATGCTCTCGAGGCCCAGCATAATCGAACCCTTCACCTGACTCTTCGCCTGGGCGAGCTCACGCGGTCCGATTTTCGATTGCGTGACGCGGTCCAGCTCTCTGCGAATTAGCGATCTTGACTTATCGATCCTCGCAGGATCCGTGGCCGTGTAAACACCAAAATCCCCGCTGTCTGTGAACATGTTCAGGAACGAGTAGATCTGGTAGCAAAAGCCGTAATGCTCCCGAATTCGCTGGTTCAGTCGGCTGGACATACCACCGCCGAGCAACGTATTCAGAACGATCATTGAAATACGTTCCGGATCATGCGCAGAGAGCGCTCGTGTACCTACAACCAGATGCGCCTGCTGAGACGTGTTGGTTTCGACGACCTGCTTCGGTCGATAAGACCGCGGTTTGGAGCGTCGCCTTCGCTCGGGCACACGGTCCCACGATCCGAGTGCGCGCGCAACCGCCGCTACCGCTGCTTCGTGCGTAACGTTTCCGGCGATCGCAATGACCATCCTATCCGGGGAGTACTGGCGCGACATGAATCGCACCAGGTCAGAGCGGGAGAATGACGCGACGGAGTCGGCATTCCCGATTACCGGTCTGCCAAGCGGATGTCGCCCGTACACTACGGATTCGAGACGATCGAAGATGAGATCCTCGGGGGAATCCTCATACATCTTCATCTCTTCGAGTACGACGTCCTTTTCCTTCTGAAGCTCCTTCTGGGGAAAGGAAGGATGAAGCACCAGGTCGGTTACGATATCGACCCCCCGATCAAGGTGTTCGTCGAGGCCGCGAGCGTAGAAGCAGGTGTACTCCTTACCCGTGAAGGCATTCAGAAAGCCGCCAACAGATTCCATCCATTGGGCGACATGGTGCGTCTTCCGGCGCTCCGTTCCCTTGAACACCATGTGCTCAATGAAGTGGGAGATTCCGGCCTCGTCCGGTTTTTCGTCCCTGCTACCAACGTAAATCCACGCGCCCACAGAGACAGATCGCACGAATGGGATGCGCTCGGTTATCACTCGAAGGCCATTCGGCAAAATCGAGCGCTCAAACGCGATCGCATCGGCGATCTGCCCTGTGGCGGGCATACTGTCAGTAATCGTCAGTTTTCCTTTGCGCGTCAACGTACGTCAGACTCTACCAAGCCGCTAGTTTCTTCCGCCCCTTCGACCACCGCGGCGGTCACCACGGCCGTTGCCCTGCGGGCGCGGCTTCCGTTCCGGCTCAACGTATCCTTCCGGTTTTTCGAGGAACGGCTTCCGGGAGAGGCGAAGTTTGCCGTCGTCCCGAACCTCAAGCAGCTGCACCTTGACCTTGTCGCCAATCTGAAGGTAGTCCTCGACGTTCTCGACATAGCCATAGTCGAGCTCGGAAATGTGAAGGAGTCCCTCCTTCCCCGGCATGATCTCGACAATCGCTCCAAATGGTTGGATGTTGCGAACCGTGCCTTCGTAGGTCTCTCCGGCTTCCGGCACCGTTACGATCGACTTGATTACGGACAACGCAGCTTCGGCGTCTTCGCCGTTCGTTGCGGCAATTGTGACGTAGCCGAGTCCGTCGCGCTCTTCGATTTCGATCACGGTGTTCGTATCGCGCTGTATGCCCTGAATAATCTTTCCGCCTGGCCCAATCACCGCACCGATGAAGCTCGGGTCGATGGATATCTGGGTCAACCGCGGTGCGTGGGGCGAAAGCGTGCCACGGGGTTCGGATATCGTCTGCTCCATGATATCCAGGATATGCATACGTCCTTCTTTTGCCTGCCGAAGCGCTGTCAACATCAGGTCGTGCGAAAGACCGGATATCTTGATATCCATCTGGCACGCTGTAATACCATCGCGCGTCCCGGTCACTTTGAAGTCCATATCTCCCAGGTGATCCTCAGTTCCGAGGATATCGCTGAGAACGGACGTTCTGTTGCCGTCCGAGATGAGGCCCATCGCAATCCCTGCAACGGGTTTCCGAACCGGAACTCCCGCGTCCATGAGCGCCATGGATCCTGAGCAAACGGAAGCCATTGACGACGAGCCGTTCGACTCGAGGACATCCGCATTGATTCGAACCGTGTACGGGAACTCATCGACCGACGGCATCTGCCCTGCAAGCGCTCGCTCCGCGAGGTAGCCGTGACCAATTTCACGACGACTTGCTCCACGCAGGAACTTCGCCTCTCCGGTTGAGAAAGGCGGAAAGTTGTAATGCAGATAGAAGCGACGGTCCGTTGTGTCAAAAACCTGATCGACGGGCTGGACATCTTTCGACGTACCAAGCGTCACGGAGGCCAGGACCTGGGTCTCGCCGCGCGTGAAGACAGATGATCCGTGAACACGAGGCAGGTAAGAAACATCGCACCAGATGTCGCGGATTTCCGTGGTCCCGCGACCGTCAAGCCGACGACCGGAATCGAGAATCATTTCGCGCAGAACGTCGCGTTCCACCTCGTGAAATGCATCCTTAATGTCGCCGGCCGTGTGCCCTTCGGGGGTCGCATCGGCATCGCCCAGAATCTCCGCAGCGGTCTCTTCCGCCATCGTTGCGATACCACCATAGAAGGTGGCTTTGTCATACGGGCTGCGAATATGGGCGTCGATGCGGGAGGCTGACATTTTTCGGACTCGCTCGAGCAGATCAGGCGCGACGGCCTTGAGCGTGTACTCCTGCTTTTCCTTTCGGCCAAACTTGTCGGCAAGGTCGAGCTGTCCCTGGCAGAGCTTTCGGATTGCTTCGTGTGCCGCGTCGAGGCACTCGAGCATTTCTTCTTCCGAGATTTCCTTCATCTCACCTTCGACCATCACGATCGCGTCAAGCTTGCCCGCGACAACCATGTTGACATCGCTCTCTTCGACTTGCTCGATCGTCGGATTGATGATGATCTCGCCATTCACACGACCGACTCGTACCTCGGCGATCGGGCCATCGAAAGGCGCGCCGGTGAGCGTCAGAGCCGCTGACGCTCCAACCGCAGCCACGACGTCCGCATCGTTTTCGTCGTCCGCTGAAATGACGTAGCAGATGATCTGCACTTCATTGAGGTAGCCATCCGGAAAGAGCGGGCGCACTGCCCGGTCGATCAGGCGGCAGGTCAAGATCTCCTTGTCGGACGGACGCCCCTCGCGTTTAATGAACCCGCCCGGGATCTTGCCGGCCGAGGAGAATTTCTCCCGGTACTCGACTGTTAGTGGAAAGAACCCCTGGCCTTCTCTGACCGAATCCATGACCACTGCGGTGCACAAGACCATCGTGTCGCCGAGACGCGCTACAACCGAACCGGTTGCCTGTTTTGCGAGTCGGCCGGTTTCCAGTTGGATCTTCCGACCCGGCGTGAACTCGATCTCATGTATCGTGGCTTCTGACATTTTCTTCCTCTGTCCTGTCAACTGTT
>JAGQWL010000037.1 GCA_020437385.1 Bacteroidota bacterium | reverse complement strand
GTTCGAAGGCTTCCACGGTTCAAGCGAATGTTCTCGCTCGTGCGCTAGTTCACGCCTAGCGGCTGGCCGTCCGCGATTGATCAAACGTGATTTGCTGATCGGTCCCCGGCGGAACGTCGTACGGGTTTTCCGGTAGTTCGATCAGTTTCAGCACGGGATAGCGCTTCTTGAAAGTGAAGGGCTGCGGTTTGTCCTCGGGATCATCGCCGACCACGAGCACGGTCGTGCCCTGAAGGAGGATTTTCCCGTTTTCGGAGCCAACACCGTTACCCAGCGTGGTCTTCCACGAATCCGCCCAGTTGTACATGTACTCCGCATCTGGATCCAGGAGGCGCACACACCCGTGACTCTCAGGTCCTGCCGTCGGCATCGCATACTGGTGGATGTGGATGCCTCGCTCCTCGTGGAAGTTGAACACCCAGTACATTTCCCACGGTTCGTCAGGCGGACTCAGACTTGAGACTTTGTATTCGGTTTTCCAGTTGAAATTGTAGCGGCCGGTAGGAGTGGGCGATTCCTTGGCCCCAGTGTTGACGATTCCCCATCGTACGAGTTCTCCATGTTCGTACGCGGCGAACGCCTGAATCGTTTTATGTATGATGAACAGCTTTGGTAAATCGCGAGCACCGGGATAGTAGCGGGGGAACGGTGAATACGCGCGAAAGTCGAGATCAAATCGGGTCGGTACGACCAGCGTGTCGCCAACCTGCGCAAGCTCGATCAAGACCCGGTTCAACAGCCCAACCAGCTTTGAGCGCTCCTTGCCGAGCTCCATGTTGCCTTCACCGATAACGTAGTAGAACGTGCTTCGCGCCTGAACGGTGTTGTTTCGCGAGCTCGACAATACGTAGTACTCGTAGAAAACGTCAGGGACTTCGTCTACGGGCCCGTCTTGCGTATTAACGATCCCCGCGACCGCGGCCTGATTAATGAATCCCTGTGCAACGGCACGTGGCGCAAACTGGCCGATTATGGCGGCGGCCAGCAGAAGGAACAGGTTGCGTCTTGTCATGCCGTGCTCTTGGTGAATTGGCTGGATTAAGAAGCGATTTTACACAATCAGGACTGCTCAGGATCCCCGTTTCGGAGTCCTGCAACCGTCGTTCCAAACTGAGCCATTTTCACGAGTTTGCCGTACAACCGACGGTTGCGAGCTTGTCGACCGCCTGCCGTGAGCCGACCACAATCAAAATGTCTCGGGCATTGACAAGAGCGTCGGCCGAGGGATTGAAGTGCATTTCGCCGTCCGGTCGCAGGATGGCGAGTACAATGGCGCCGAACTCCTGTCTGAATTTGCTTTGTGCAAGTGATTGCCCGGCGAGCTTCGATCCTTCTTCTACGCGAATCTCGTCCATGCGGAGATCGAGATCGTCCGAGCGGATGATCTCCTCCAGAAAACGATTGACGTTGGGTCGCAGGATTACGTTGGCCATCCGATCGGCACCAATATCATAGGCGGCAATTACCTTGTTTGCGCCGGCACGCTTGAGTTTGTCGAGGTTGGCCTTTGTGTCGGTACGTACCATGATGAACAGCCCCGGGTTCAATTCGCGTGCGGACAACGTGACGAACACGTTGCTTGAGTCCTCGGGCAGGGTAAGGATCAAACCTCGGGCCGAGCGGATTCCCGCCGTCTCAAGGGTCTCATCCATCTGGGCGTCACCAAGAAATGAGAGATAGCCGAGAGAGTTCGCTCGTTCCAGTTTCTCCGGATTGCTGTCGACGACCACGAAGTGCCGATTGGCCCGAGCGAGGTCTTCCGCAATGCGACTGCCGATTCGTCCGAAGCCACAAATGATGTAGTGGTTCGTGAGCCGCGCGATTCGAAGGTTCATACGCCTCTGAGACAACGCCTGGTTGGTGAGCAGAAACTGGGCCGTGCGAGTAGCAATAAAAGCGACCGCGCCGATTCCGATCGTCGCAAGTGAAATCGTGAACAGTCTTCCGGTGTGCGAGAGCGGTTGTACCTCTTCAAACCCGATGGTCGTCAGCGTGATGAATGTCATGTAGAATCCGTCAAGCCACGTCCAGCCCTCGATAAGATGGTACCCGAGCGCGCCAATCGCGAACAGCATCAGCAGAAAGACAGCGGCAGCGGCTATCTCGCGTAGGACCGGGTCTGCTCGAAAGAACCACGACCGAATATGTCGAGTGATCGACGGTGCCATTGGCTCCTCACGACCGATGCCGTCAGTTCGCCTCTGCTCCCAGGAATCGCGCATACCACGAGTCCCTGAGCACTGGATCGAAGGTGCCGGCACGAACGCGTCCAAGGTCAGGAACCGAGAAGTCAAAGACTCTCGTGTCATGCGAAAGGGCACCCTGCGACACGAGTTTCTTCATTTCCGCACGGCTGACCGTCTTGACGGGCTCGTTGCCGATTCGATACGCTGCATCGAGGGCCGAGAGAAATCCAAAACCCAATTCACCGGCAATGGTGTTGAGCGTTCGAGTCGAGGCATCGATCCCACAGCCTGACACGTCGCCCCCCGGGATGTCACCTGCGATGACGACAAAACGACCCAGCACTATCGACCCCGCTCCGTGAATCGTCCGACCATGGGACTTCCAGGAGGCAAGAAACCTTTTCAATCCGCTGTTCACGACATCCGCCTCAGACTCGGTCAGCGCCCTGTCTGTACAGTATACCCATACCCGCGCGCGATCCGGGAGATCTGCGAATAGATCTGCGATCGTTTGGGAAACCAATTCACTCATCACTTTCCTCACCGTTGGACGCAAGTTGACGGACACGCAACTCCGCTTGGTCAAGACGCGTCAGGCACCTTCGCGACAGCAAAAGTCCCTCCTCGTACGCCTTGAGAGAGTCCTCAAGGCTGAGAGAGCCGTCCTCCAGCGCTGTGACAATCTTCTCCAGCCGGAGTACGGCGGCCTCAAACGATTGCTCGGCGGCGCCCGCTTCGGCATCGCCCGTGTCTAGAACCTCGTTCCCGTTGTCAGTCATGGTAACTATAGTACGCTGATCAATAACCGTCGTTCGCACCGGCCCTCAAGGTCGTCTCGATCGCGGGGTATTCCGATGATCGTATCTTAGGTCTAAGACAAGTTAGTGAATCAGGTGTCGCAGAGCACCCTGCGTGCTTTGGGACCATATTATCAGATCAATCATGGATTTAGGACTGACCGACAAGGTTGTCGTCATCGGCGGAGCAAGTCGAGGGATCGGCAAGTACATCGCGGGTGCACTCGCTGGGGAGGGGGCGCGGCTTGTTTTGCTGGCGCGCGGAGAGGATCAGCTGCATGCCACCGTCACGGAACTGAGGGACAGGGGAGGCGAGGCACAGGGACTTGCTCTTGATCTGACGGACAGGAACGCAGGGGCGCGCGTGGCAGAGTTTGTTACCCGCCAATATGGACACGCCGACATCTACGTTGGAAACTCCGGGGGCAACCGACGCAAACCGTTTGTAGACACCACGGACGATGACTGGCTCGAAATCATTGAAACCAACTTCATGGCGCACGTTCGCACAAGTCGTGGACTGCTGCCGCTTCTGGAAAGCCGGCCGGCCGCATCGATCGTTTTCGTTTCATCGATATTCGGTCGAGAGGCGGGCGGCCCCGGACTGTCCATTTACAACGCGACGAAATCGGCCTTGATCAGCGTAGCCAAGATCATGGCTCTGGAATTGGCCCAGAAAGGGGTGCGGGTCAATACCGTCGCGCCGGGTTCGATCCGGTTTCCGGGAGGAAGCTGGGACCGTCGATGCAATGACGACCCGGAGGGCATGAAGAAGTTTGTCGAGGAGAATATCCCGCTCGGGCGCTTCGGGAGAGCGGAAGAAGTAGCGGACCTCGTAGCGTTCCTCGTTTCGGAGCGTGCAAGTCTGATAACCGGAGCCTGTATCAACGTCGACGGGGGACAGTCCCACTCGCTGATTTAGTACCAGCTATTCAAAGCGAACAAACGAAACTTCGAGAAGTCGGCGTTGGGATTCGGCCTTGTTCCACTGTACCAGGATCGGGCTCTGATACTGACCGTGACGAATGGCGCCGCGCTGGTCGGCGCCGCCGTCCGACACCAGGAGACTCACACCACGCTTCATTCGGAGAAACCGGGATGCCGGAACAGCGAGAAATTTGTCGATGATGCGTTCTACGACGGATTCGTTCAAGCCTGCTTTGTCGATGAACTTGTTGACGACCCGAACGAGATCATACTTGGCGTAGTTCTTGGCCTTACCCGGAATTGCCCGTGGGTCACGAAGCATGTGATACCCCTTCTTGGCCATGAACCGCATCGGATTGTCCAGCACCTCCATAAGATCGCGGCGCATCAATAGCGTCTCGTATTCGTTGACCGTTAACCCCGCGTTCCGTTCGTCGGCCACAAGCGCGATGTCTATTCGGCCCTTCTGAATTCCGAGCGAGTCAGCTATCTCCTGCAACTCCTGAAGAAAACCGATCCGGCTATCCCACAGATTGATTGAGTCCATGGAATGGTTTGAGACGGCGATTTCCCGCACGAGTCGTTCTTCAAGCTTCTCACGATTGTATCCGATGACGGACGCCGTTCGCGTTCGCTTCTGACCGCGGTTGATACCGTCAAGCTCTACAAAATAGACCGGACGATCAATCTCGTTCGCATAGGTCACCACGTTGGCAAGTCCGGACCCGATGTACGTCAAATGCGAGTCAGCATTTCGCGGTTCGACAAGACGTTGGGATTGACTCAGCTCCTCGCGGAGGTCCATCTTGTCGTGCGTGTAGTCCGCGTCCGGCGGAAACAACTCCCGGAAGGTTTCCAGATAGGAACCGAGACTCTCAGAGTCGTGCTTCAGCCTGGAGCAGAAGTTCTGTTCCAGGAAGCCAGCCGTTGTGTGATAGGAAGTGTAGACGGCCTTCGAAAAAGTTTCGAATGTTTCCGCACGACTCTGCAGCAAGCGGTTTACGTCGATCAATTCAAACCGCTCTTCCGGCTCGATCTTGAGTGAAACCTCTTCAGGTGCAAGAAAGTCGGTAAAATCCTTCGGTGGGACCATTTGATCCGATGATCGGAGTGGCTTCAGGCATCCTTTGCGCAACCGCGCGCAAGATACGCAACGCTCCGAGTGATTCGAAATACCGTTGAGCCGCGCTGTCGTTCGACTTTGGCACCGCTATCGGCAGGTATCGACCAAGATCGACTATTACCGAAGCGAGTGAGCCAGATCGCATACGTTTCAGGCCGGGTTTACGCCTTGCGGTGAACGCATGTTTCAGGCCCGATCTCTCGTCTCCGTGGGCTCGGAGGCATCTACCGTGGCGCGGATCCTGCCGTCGGTCACACGGATTTTGAGCTCAGTACCTGGCGGAGCGTCCGCGACGTGCTTCAAAAGTCCGCCGGCCGTTTCGATCAGCGACCACCCGTGCTTCAGCGGACGTTCCGGGTTGGACAGTTGCAACTGCTTTTTTAGCCCCGATACGTTCAACCGCTGGGCCCGAACGGAAGCCTCGGCTGCACGATCCAGCCTCCTTGACAGATCGGCGATTACGTCGCGAAGCCGGCGAACACGCTGGTCCGTGCGTTGGGCATAGAGTTGGCGATACAGCGCCGAAACATATTGCTTTCGCTCATGGACGGCTCGCGTTGTTGCGTCCCGTATTCGCTGATCCAGGTCACGAACGTTTGTTTGGAGCAGGCCGACGCGGTCCAGCGTTCGACGAAAATAGTAGGACGTAAGCAGGTAGTCTATGCGCTGGCGCGCGTCCTGAATCAGTGCGTTTGTCGACCGCCAGATCGAGCGTTGTGCCTCTGCCAGTATAGCGGCCAATTCGTTTCGGTCCGGGACAACAAGCTCGCCTGCATGTGAGGGCGTCGCTGCCCGGACATCCGCAACGAGGTCCGCAACCGTGTAATCAGACTCATGTCCCACGGCCGAAATAACTGGTACCGGACATGCGGCGATTGCCCGCGCAACAACCTCCTCGTTGAAAGCCCACAGGTCTTCCGCAGAGCCGCCCCCTCGCCCCACGATGACGACATCACAATGGTTCGGAGATCCGACCTTGGCACTCCCAAAGAGTTCGACCGCTTTCGCGATCGACGCGGGTGCGCCGACACCCTGGACCCGAACGGAGTTGAGTACCAGCGACACGATCGGATAGCGTAGTCCAATGATTCGGATCATATCCTGGATTGCTGCACCGGATCCGGATGTCACGATTCCGATTCTTTCAGGAAACCGCGGCAGGCGTTTTTTGCGGTCTGGAGAAAACAGCCCTTCGGCCCCCAGGCGTTTCTTGAGTGCTTCCAGGGCACGCTGCGCGGCACCCTCTCCAGCAAGGCGCAAATTCTCAATCGTGAGCTGAACTTCACCACGCGGCTCGTACATCGTCACGCGGCCGCGTATTTCGACCTGCACCCCGTCTCGCGGAATCAACTGCAGGCGTGCTGCCGTTGAACGCCAGATCACGGCCCGAAGCTGCGCCTTGTCGTCCTTGAGTACCAGATAGCAATGCCCGGAGGCATGTCTCTTGAAACTGCTGACTTCTCCGCAGACATAGACGCGCCCGAAGGCATCCTCGACGGTCCTTTTGAGGTCCCGGACAACGCCACTGACGGAAAGAAAGTTTGGTCCACCTTGCTGGGTCACTAGATTCGTCGCTAGTAGAACAGTAGCCCAAGATAACGCGTTTGTCGAATGGCCACGAAAGGAACACCGGAAGAAAGAGTAAAAGTATTGTTCGTGTGCCTCGGCAACATCTGTCGAAGTCCGCTGGCGGAAGGCATATTCAGAGCGAGAGTCGAAGCGGCAGGCCTGCCGTGGCTTGAAATCGATTCTGCCGGTACGGGTGCCTGGCATGTCGGCGAGAAGCCGGATTCGAGAATGAGGGAGACGGCTCGCTCGCACGGGATCTCCCTTGAATCGATCAGGGCGCGGAAATTGTCAGAAGAAGATCTGTGGACCTACGATCACATCTATGCCATGGATCGGTCTAATCTTGAGGACATCCGCTTTCTCGATGCGTCGGAGACGTTCCACGATCGGGTGGAGCTGTTTCGAAAATACGATCCGAATCCCGATTCGCTGGACGTTCCGGATCCCTACTACGGCGGCCGCGACGGTTTCGAGACGGTCTTCCGAATTGTCGACCGAACCTGCGCCAGTCTGCTTGACTCGCTTCAAACACGCTACGGCAATGAGTTGAAATGAATTTGCTTTCGACGCGTCTCGCTCAACGACTTCGTTTGACGGAAGCCCGAGTTATCAAAGGCGGGGACATCGCCCACTGCTTTCGGGTGCACGCTGGTCCGTCCCGGAGCTATCAGTTCCTGAAAGTCGTTCCGCAAAGTGAGATTGAGCGGCTCGATGCCGAAGCGAACGGTCTCCTTGAACTGTCAAAGTACCTTGCGGACAACAGGTTTGTTCAGGTACCGCAGGTGCATGATCTGGTGGCGTGCGACGATTGGGCGGGCCTGCTCACCGACTGGGTGGAGCAGGAGAATCCTGCAGACAGTTCAGATGATAACCTCGGACGAGGACTCGCGGAGCTTCACTGCAATAGTGCGGGTCGATACGGTGGTGTCGACAATTATCTTGGCAACACCCCGCAGTGCAACGAACCGGTAGCATCTGATAGCTGGCCGGATTTCTTCATTGCGCGCAGACTGAATCCACAACGGAGTCTTGCGATTCGAAAGGGTCTGTGGGACGCCGGATGGGAGACTCGCTGGTCGACCCTGGTGAATCGGGTGTGCGAAATTCTACCAGGCGACACTCGTCCAAGTCCGTTGCACGGCGACCTCTGGAATGGAAACGTCCTGCGCGGACCTGGCAGCAGGTGGTCCTTGATCGACCCCGCTTTTTACTGTGGCGATCCGCTGACAGACGTAGCAATGATGCGTTTGTTCGGCGGCTTCGGGCATCGCGTATACGAAGCGTACCACGCAGCGAGTCCCGCAGGAATACGCGATATGATGAAAGACGAGGCATTGGTAACCGTCTACAATCTCTATCACCTGCTCAACCACCTGAATCTCTTCGGCGCCGGGTACCGGAACGACGTTGAACGATCGATCCGACGGCTGACGTGATCGAGGCGTTGTCCGACGGCTTGGTTACCGCACCAGCTGTGTTGCGAATACGTCAACGGCATCGCAGAAATCCTCTGGTGCCGATACCATCGGTGCATGCCCGCCTCTAATGTAATGCAGCCGCGATCCGGGGATCAGGCGCGCAATGCGCTGCGGCACGTGGCGACCAAGGATCTTGTCATCGACGCCCCACAAGATTAGCGTTGCTGCTGCCATCGTGGCGAGCCTGTCTTTCGTTCCGTTCGAAGTGAGTTCGAGAGAACGCAAAGCGGGAGCAAGCCGTCGGAGTTCATCGCGCCGACGTCTGGAGGCGACCATCCGGCCGAACGGAAAAGGAGCAATCAGCGTCTTGCGAAAAGGATCAGAGGCGATGGCCGCCTGAACGAGAACCCAGGGTGCCACGTGTGCGAATATGGTTTCAGCCAGCGTAAAACCACCGCTGTTGACGAGGACCAATCCGCTGAACTGTTTCGGCGAGGCCGACACCGCTGAGGCGGCAATCTTGCCGCCCATGGAATGGCCGATGACGATTGGTCGATCGAGCCCGAGCTTGATGACAAGCTCCATGGTCCGCTGCGAATACGCCTCCAGACTGTACAGCTTCGCGGTGCCGTCCGGGGCGCTGCTGTTGCCGAACCCGAGCAAGTCGGGTGCCACAACATCGAAGCCACGGCCAGCAAGATCGACCGCGACAGGACCAAAGGAGCCCAGTCCGTCGGAGCCGAAGCCGTGGAGACACAGGAGCGTCTGTCGATACCCTTGGCCGCGGAACGTATGTACCCGGTGCCGATATCCGCCAACGACAACGATCGATTCCTTCAGCATTCTGCTGTCAGCTACTCACTCGAAGAAGAACGGTCCGTTCAAAATGATCGGCATCCTCCAATGTATCGAAGAGCGCGTTTGGCTTGTGACGTGACAGTTCGTCTCTGCCGAAGTAGCCCGTGCAAACTCCCACCGAGTAGGCGCCAATTGATCGTCCACATCGGATATCATGCTCCGTGTCACCGATGATCACGATGTTGTCCTTTTCAAACAGGTGGCCGGTAATGTCGAGGGCTCTTTGCTGAGCAATGGGTGGTAGGCGGTAGCGATCGGGAGAGTCGGACCCAAAGGCGCCGAACGTGAAGTACTTGTCGACGCCGACTGCCGCCAACTTTGCAAACGCGATCGGCTCGACATTGCCCGTAAGAAGGGCTAGTTGAACGTCAGACTTGCTACAGAGGCGATCGATCAGCGCGGCCGCCCCGGGCAGAAGGGTTACCTTCGAAGCAGGTAGAAGGTCGAGCATGCGCTGGGTGTACAACTCCAGCGATCGTTGAACGACCTCGTCCCGCTCAGACTCCGGGCAACCAACAGCGTGCGCCATCTCCATGGCAATCTGTGGATCCGTCTTGCCTGCATAGGAGATCCGAGCTGGAGCCGTCCGTCCCGTCAACTCGAGGAAGATGGAATCGACGAGTCGCCGGCCGGAGCCGTGCGTGTGTAGAATCGTGCCGTCGATGTCGAAAAGGAGGAGTTTCATGGTACAAGGTACGAACCGCATGGCTGTTCGCGAACCGGCATCCGGAAACGGTTTGTCGGGTCATTCGTGAAAAAGTTGTATGCGGTCGCGAACGCGTTGACTAATTCGCACCCTTACGTACATTCGCGCCATTTCACAATGATGAGGCCCCCATGATTCACCCCGACACCGATCTGCGCTACATCAGCCCTGAAATGGGGCATGGTGTTGTGGCAACTGCATTCATCCCCCGCGGCACGATCACCTGGGTCCTCGACAGGCTGGATCGCGAGTTTGAAAGAACTGAAGTGGCGAAGATGGAAGAGCCCTTCCGTGACATTATTGATACGTATGCCTACACGAATGAGCGGGGCAATTACGTGCTATGCTGGGATCATGCCCGGTTTGTCAATCACAGTTTCAATTCAAACTGCATTTCCACCCCGTACGATTTTGAGATTGCCGTTCGGGATATTCAGCCCGGCGAACAGCTGACGGACGACTACGGCTACCTGAATGTTGACGAACCCTTTCGCGGGGTGGATGAGGGTACGCGCAGGAAGGTTGTTTATCCAGATGATCTGCTTCGCTACCACCGCGCGTGGGACAGCAAGCTTGAGAAAGCGTACCGGCGGGTCCTCAAAGTGGAACAGAAGCTCGGCTTCCTTCTCGATGAGTCAAAGTGGGAAATGATGCGTGGGATCGCGTCCGGCGCTCGCAAACCAGATTCCGTACTCACCCTTTATTATGCAAACCCGGTGACGTCAAACGGTATGTCGAAGCGCTACGGTTCGACTGGCGCCGGCAGCGAGTGAGTCCTGCCACGGTCTGCGCGGGTTGACCGGTTTGGGTATATTTGAAGCCCAACAAAAACTCGCATGAGCGTAAAATCTCCTGAACGAAAGCGGCTCTATCTCGTCGACGCGCTCGCGCTCGCCTACAGGTCGCATTTCATTTTTATCAGTCGTCCGCTGATCAATTCTCGCGGACTCAATACGTCGGCCTCGTACGGGTTCACCAGCGCCCTGCTGAAACTGATCGAAGATCACCGGATCGAACACATCGCGGTTGTTTTCGACGTGATGGAAGAGGGAGGCACATTCAGAGACGAGCTGTACGAGGACTACAAGGCGCATCGCGATCCGCCTCCCGACGAGCTGCTGGCGAACCTACCGCTCATAAAGGAGGTCGTCGACGCGTTCGACATCCCTGTGATCGAAATGGGCGGCGTCGAGGCTGATGACGTTATCGGTACCCTGGCCGTAAAGGCATCGGCTGACGGCGCCGATGTCGTGATTGTTTCTCCTGATAAGGACTTCCAGCAACTTCTCTCGGATCGCGTGTCTCAATTCAGACCTGCCTACCGCGGCGAGTCGTTTGATCCCATCACCAAGGATTCCTTCGCCGAGAAGTACGGCCTGCGCCCGGAACAGTTCATTGACATCCTGGCATTGATGGGGGACACGGCGGACAATGTTCCCGGCATCCCAGGTATTGGTGAGAAGACCGCGATCAAGCTCATCCAGGAGTACGGAAGCGTCGAGAATCTTCTCGAGCACGCAGAGGATGTAAAAGGGAAGCGAGCCAGGGAAGGACTGCTGGCGAAGCCCGATGATGCCGTGCTCTCCAAGAAGCTGGTAACGATACACACCGACCTCGATGTGGAACTGGACTGGAGTAGGGTACATCGTGCCAACCCGGATGCCGCCCGAATTCGCCGTGTATTCAGAGATCTTGAGTTCAGTACGCTGGCTTCGCGCACAGATCGAATCCTCGGTCTTGGCGACACCGAGGGCCAGGTCGACCTGTTTGGCGGAGGTGACCAAGCCGCGACAGAATCGGAAATCAGTGAGGAAGCGATCTATTCCTGTTTTCACGCTGATGATGTGGACTACCGGCTCGTAAGCACGCGCCGGCAGCTCGATGAACTCGTCTCGTCGCTGGACAAGGTTGATTTGTTGTCGATCGACACTGAAACGACTTCAAAAGACGAGATGATGGCCTCGCTCGTCGGAGTTTCGGTCGCCGTCATTCCTGGCCAGGCCTGGTATGTTCCGACTCCGCTTCCAGACGGAACTGAGACTGCGGACGTTATTGAATCACTGCGCCAGGTCCTGGAATCCGACGCTCTCAAGATCGGTCAGAATATCAAGTACGATTTCATCGTACTTGCGCGTCATGGCGTTCGTCTAGGAGGCCCCTTGTACGACACGATGGTGGCTCATTACCTGATTGCTCCAGAGCAGCCCCATAATCTGGATTCGCTCGCCAAGTCGTACTTGTCCTACGAGCCGATCGCCATCGAGTCGCTGATCGGGACGGGACGCAGTCAGAAGTCGATGCGAGACATTCCGGTCAAGGATGTCGCGCCATACGCCTGTGAGGACGCGGACATCGCGCTCCAACTTTACGAACTGACTCGGGCCGAACTGCAGGAATCGTCGGCGATTGACATCGCCAATCAAGTCGAGTTTCCGCTCGTGCGTGTTCTGGCGGATATGGAGGTCGAGGGGATTCGGCTCGACGTTGCTGCCCTGAAGGACATCTCCATGAAGATGGCGAAGGAGCTCGAAGAACTGGAACAGAACATCTACGAGGTAGCGGGTACCTCGTTTAATATCGGTTCACCAAACCAGCTGGGCGAAATTCTTTTCGACCGACTTGGGCTTCGCGTTGCCGCCAAGACCTCGACCGGGAAGGCATCGACTCGCGAAAGTGTCTTGCAGGAGCTTGCGGCAGAACATGAGCTACCCGCTCTCATTCTTGACTGGCGGGAGCTTTCCAAGCTCAAGAGCACGTACGTCGACGCCCTTCCGCAGCTCGTGCATCCTGAAACCGGAAGAGTGCACACCCACTACAATCAAACCGTCGCCGCGACGGGGCGGCTGAGCAGTCAAAGCCCTAATCTGCAGAACATCCCGGTCCGAAGCGCTCGGGGACGGGAGATAAGACGGGCTTTTGTTTCGACG
>JAGQWL010000314.1 GCA_020437385.1 Bacteroidota bacterium | reverse complement strand
TGTCGCATCGCAGTCGCATCGCTCGCCCTCAAGGTTCAGGGTGCCGCGTAGTCGTCACTAAACAGAAAGAGGACGCACCGGCATGCCGATGCGCCCTCTCTTGTATCACGAGTGAAGCGCGGACTAGAAGTCCATGCCACCCATTCCGCCCATTCCGCCCATGTCCGGTGGGCCACCGGCGGGTGCCGCCTTCTCTGGCTTGTCCGCAATGACCGATTCGGTCGTCAGAAGCAGACCAGAGACAGAAGCCGCATTCTCGAGAGCGGTTCGGGTCACCTTGGTCGGGTCGATGACACCCATCTCGATCATGTCACCGTACACCTCGCTCTGGGCGTTGAAGCCATAGTTGCCCTTGCCATCCTTGACACCCTGGACGACGATCGAGCCTTCAAGGCCGGCATTCGTCGCGATCTGACGCAACGGTTCCTCGATCGCGCGGCGGATGATCGTCACACCGATCGACTGATCTTCGTTGTCGGTATCAACCTTGTCCAGCACGTCGATCGCGCGGATGTAGGCAACACCGCCTCCCGGGATGATTCCTTCTTCGATGGCTGCGCGAGTCGCGTGAAGGGCGTCCTCGACGCGAGCCTTCTTTTCCTTCATTTCAGGCTCGGTAGCGGCACCGATCTTCAGGACTGCGACACCACCTGACAGCTTCGCGAGGCGCTCCTGAAGCTTTTCGCGATCATAGTCACTCGTGGAAGCTTCTGCCTGCTGCTTGATCTGGTTTGCACGCGCCTTGATCTGATCAGAGTCGCCTGCACCGTCAACGACAACGGTGTTGTCCTTGTCGATGACGACGCGCTTTGCCCGGCCCAGGTAGTCGAGGGTCGCATTTTCGAGGCGGTAACCCTTTTCCTCGGAGATCACGGTTCCACCCGTGAGGATTGCGATGTCTTCGAGCATCGCCTTGCGCCGATCGCCGAAGCCGGGCGCCTTGACTGCGGCTACCTTGAGCGTACCACGGAGCTTGTTAACAACCATCGTGGCAAGCGCTTCGCCTTCAACGTCTTCCGCGATCACGAGAAGAGGCTTGCCCATCTGGGCGACCTTCTCAAGAATCGGGAGGAGATCCTTCATCGAGGAGATCTTCTTGTCGTGGATCAGCAGGTAGGCGTCCTCAAGTACGACCTCCATGCTTTCCGCATTCGTCACGAAGTAAGGGGAGAGGTAGCCTCGGTCGAACTGCATCCCTTCGACAACTTCGAGCATCGTCTCGGTTCCGCGCGCTTCCTCAACGGTGATGACGCCGTCCTTCCCAACTTTCTCGAACGCATCCGCGATAAGCTCGCCGATGGTGTCGTCGTTGTTTGCGGAGATCGTGGCGACCTGCGCGATCTTGTTCCGATCCTGAATCTCCTTGCTCTGCTCACGGAGATTGGCGACAATCGCCGTTACCGCCTTGTCGATGCCTCGCTTGAGGTCCATCGGATTGGCACCTGCAGTTACGTTCTTCAGGCCCGCCGTTACGATAGCCTGCGCCAGGACAGTTGCTGTCGTGGTGCCGTCTCCGGCGACGTCACTCGTCTTGGAGGCAACTTCCTTGACCATCTGCGCACCGACGTTCTCGAGCTTGTTCTCGAGTTCGATTTCCTTTGCTACCGTGACACCGTCCTTCGTGACCGTGGGAGCACCGAATTTCTTTTCGATGATGACGTTACGTCCCTTCGGGCCCAGCGTAACCTTGACCGCGTCGGCGAGGATATCGACGCCGCGCTTCAACGATCCGCGAGCCTCAGAGTCAAAAATGATCTGCTTCGACATTTTTCCTTTGCTATTAAATTTGGGTTGGTGGTGTTGTGTCCTGGTTATGCGTCAGGAAGGACGCACATCAGGAAACGACGCCGAGAATGTCTGACTCCCGCATGATCAGGTAGTCGTTGTCGTCCAGGGTGATCTCAGTACCAGCGTACTTGCCGTAGAGGACGGTGTCACCAGCCTTCACAGTCATGTCGATCTTGGTTCCGTTCTCGAATCGTCCGGGACCAACCGCCACGATCGTTCCCCGCTGCGGCTTCTCTTTCGCCGTGTCAGGAATGAAAAGGCCGCTCGCGGTCTTCTCTTCAGCCGCTTCAGCCTTGACGACCACTCGGTCGCCCAGCGGTGTGATGTTTGTCATTCGTCAATCCTCCAGTCTCTGGGTTTGTCGATTGTGAGTTCTGATTCAGCCGTCCGGAATCGTCAGGGGAGGCGAACGAACACTGTTAGCACTCTATCGGGATGAGTGCTAACAGGCGGCCAAAAAAGAAGCGGCCGCGCCGCCCACAACCAATTCCGGGTTGTGCACGGTACAACCGCACCAGCGGCCGCCGGTTCCCGGCTCCAACCGGATGAATGGGGGAGGAACGGCGGGAATTCGACACCTCGAATTTGTCGTTCGGTTATCTTCCAATCGATCGTCGAAACCGCCGAGCCAACCGATGTCAAGCCAAGTCGAGACTATCAGGCACAATCCCGTCGGTGCCTGGCTCGCCCTGTCATTCGTACTTTGGGCGATCGTGCTGCTGATCTTCTTGCCGCCATGGGTGGGCCTCGCCGGAAGAGAGATCATCATGTCGGCCTTTCGCCCACTGTGTCACCAGCTTCCGGATCGCTCCCCGCACCTCAGCGGAGTGCAGCTCGCGGTCTGTCATCGGTGTCTCGGAATTTATGTCGGACTCGCTGCGTCTGCCACGGTGCTCGGCGCGCTCATCGCTTTCACACGACCGATCGAAAAATATGCGTCGTTCCTGCTTCCGGCCTCACTAGTGCCGCTCGCCGTGGATTGGCTTGGCGACGTCGTCGGATTGTGGACGAACACGCCAACTTCCCGAGTGGCAACAGGAGGCGTTTTTGGTGCCGTTGCCGGCGTCTTTCTCGCCCGCGTACTCGTTCAGGCAGTTCGCCAGCGAAGGTCACGTACGATCGATCCCGGGAAGAGTGATTCAATAGTGAATCCCGTCTCGGATTCAGTCCGCGACGGGAGTGCCTGAAACCTCGATCGGATACGCCCTGTCTGCATTTTTGCGCTTCCAGCCGCGCAAGTTCGATCGCAACGGCTATATTTGATGTCGAATCTCACAAACCGGAGGTCTAGATGAGTTCACAAACACGCGCAATTCTCCTCGGTGCAGTCGTCACCGGTCTGCTCTCGGCGTTCTTCGCTGTGGTCGGCCAGGGAAATACGAGTGGGGCTCTCGGAATCGCTGCCTGCTGTCTTCCAGCGCTTCTCGGGCCACTCGCCGCAGTCTGGAATTATACAAACACTGAATCCCTCACGATTCCGGTCGGGGAAGGTGCGAAGATCGGATTTCTCGCTGGAGCCGGCGGCGGGTTGCTCGGCGGACTTCTCGGCGAGCTGCTTCGCATGCTTGGAGTGATTCCATCTGCCGAGGAGGCAATGGAGCTCGCTCGCCAGGCTTGGGAAAATCAAGGCATGACGGCCGATCAGATGGCCACGGCCGAGAAGATCGCGGGGATCTTTACGGGCCCAATCGCCATCGTAGTGGGTGTTGTCGTCCTCGGCATTCTCGGCGCTGTATTCGGAATGCTCGGGGCTGCCATTTTCAAGAAGGGAGACGAGGGTGTGGCCTGACGGCTGGAGACGATGATTGCCGTAAAATTCGCCGTAGTGATCGGGGCCGTCTTAACGTCGAAGGCGGCCCCGTTTTTTATTGCGGGTGCTCACCCGTTAAGAGCCCCAGCATCTTCTTTGTGATCCCCGTCGTGGCCAATTCATCGATCTGCTCCGGCAACATCCATTTGCGGGTCTCACTGTCGCCGTGAGGGCAGTCGACGTCAATACGGAATACGGTCGCGGATACTTTGAAATGAGAATAGGCATGGCGCACCATGCCGAGGTCTGCCGTACGAACGCGTGTGCAATCGTATTTCTGCATCATCAAGACAGCCGCCTCTTCGGGGCGAGCCTCATCTGCTAATGACTCCTGGGGTACTTCCCAGAGTCCGCCCAGAAGACCTTCGGTCGGCCTTCGAACCATCAGGATCTTGCCGTTGCCGTTGATCGCAAGCGCTGCAATGTGATTCACGATCGGCGCACGTTTTCGTTCGACGCGGACCGGGAAGTCGTCAACGCGTTCGCTTCGGTATGCCATGCAGGAGGACTGAATAGGGCATCGTGAACAGGCCGGTGTGTATGGGGTGCATATTGTTGCACCAAGTTCCATGAGACTCTGGTTGAAGTCTCCCGGCCGCTGCGGATCGACCAGTCTATTGGCCAGAGGCTCGGCGTCACGCCTGTCCCTGGAACTCCTGGTGTCCATGTCCACCATGAACAGACGCGACAGGACGCGAACAACGTTTCCATCCACTGCTGGAACCGGACGACCGAAAGCAATCGACGAGATCGCACCCGCCGTGTAGGGGCCAATACCGGGGAGTTGTCGCAGCGAATCCGGGTCGTCCGGCAGGTATCCGCCGTAGTGCTCGCGAACAATGTTGGCTGCCGCATGAATGTTTCTGGCACGCGAATAGTAACCGAGTCCCTCCCAGTGTTTGAGCACCGCGTCGAGCTCCTCCGATGCCAGAACCGACACCGTGGGAAACGAGGCCATGAAGCGCTCGAAATACGGTCGGGCCTGGTCGACGCGCGTCTGCTGCAGCATGATCTCTGAAATCCAGACTCGATAGGGATCCCGGTTGCTTCTCCACGGCAGCTCGCGTTGGTTGCTGTCGAACCACGAAAGCAACTGCCGCCGGATCTTCTGGACCGATCTGGACGAGAGGGAGTCGAGGATTTCTGATACCTGAGTCAGGGAAGTGGGCCGCGGCCGGCGTCAACTGGGGCAATTTTGTTGACTAGGCGAACAGATAACTGACAGTTTCGTTCTCCGCCTCGAACCGACTCCACGTCGTCTGCGTGATCATGTACCCGCGGCCCCGATCCGTCCTTTTACTCTTTTTCGGCTTACTGGTCGTCTATTCCGCCGGAGCACAGTCTGTCGGCTGGCGATTTGTCGTGGATGGTGAAGCGTACGATCTGTCGGCCCGATCATCGTGGACGACGGATAGTACGTCGGCGGCGGCCGCCTTTCTGCTGAGCCATCTCGTGTCGGATGGCTACTGGGGCGCCGAGGTTGATTCCGTTCGTCTTGCAGAGGCAAAAGATCGGGATGTCGTGTCGGTCTTTGCCCGCGCCGGCGAGCCCGTTCAGATTGTATCGATTCAATTGATCGGTTTTTCCGCGATCGATTCGTCCACCGTGCGTTCCTGGCTTTCGATGCGGC
>JAGQWL010000313.1 GCA_020437385.1 Bacteroidota bacterium | reverse complement strand
TCGAGTTCGCCGCAGAAAGCGGTACAACAACAAGGTTCATGACGAAGTAGACGGCAAGGCCATAGATCACACCGATCAGCACCGGGCGCCGGGTAAGTGCCGAAATGCGGAAAGAGGCCGCGACAAACGTGGCGACGATCAGAAACGCAATCACATAATGGCAAGCAACGCCGAGGAGAGCCGTCGCCGTTCCGCCCTCATAAGAGGCACTGCCCAGCAATCCGGATGCGATACTCTGCAGGATCACGCCGGGCTTCACTCCTCTGAATCCGAAAAAGATCAGCGCATCCAACAAGTCGAGCGTTCCAACGACGAGGGTGCCAAGGAGAATTGGCCTGAAGATTTTTTGCATCCGGGTCACGGGTTGGCTGATCGGCGCGGAAGCCACAATATCGCGAAGAACGCCGCGCCGGCGCGATGCATTACCGCCTGCCCGCTTGAAAAAGAAAAGGGCGGCTGATCGTCGATCAACCGCCCCTCTTCTTCAACAAACATCAGTTCCTACATGCCGCCTGCGAGGCGCCCGATGGAATCGGACAACATTCGCACCTTCGACGCATCGCGTGCACCAGAGGCATCCTTCGCGACCTCATCGGCCAGCTTCTTCAGCGCCTTCGAACGCGCGGAGCCGCTTGCTTTTTCCGCAGCCGCCAGAGCGGTCCGGATCGCCGAGATACGCGCCATGCCGAGGCCGTTGTTGCGCTGCAGCTGATCGAGGTAGGCGCCCGACAAAGAGAACGACGCCGGCCAGCTGAACTGCGGCTGTCCCTGCGCATTCAGATAGTCAAGCTTCACCGTCTTGGAGGCGGCAATCTCGTTGGCCGACAACCAGCCGCTCGGCTGGAGTTCGAAGACGTCGAGGCCGCGGGCAATCTCCGAGCTGACGATCAGACCGTTGTACCAGTACACCGACCAGCTTCCGCCCATCTGCATCTGGTCCGGATTGACCGGGCCGCGATCCTGGAATGCAATCTCAACTGGGTTCTTCGGATCCGTCCAATCGAACACCGAAATGCCGCCCTGGTACCATGCCTGAACCATCACGTCGCGACCCGGGATCGGAATCAGCGAGCCATTGTGGGCAACGCAATTTTCTTCCGGGGTCTGCGGAGCGGACATCTTGTAATATCCGTCGAACTTCATCTTGCCGTTGCTCAGCGTGAAGATCGCATCGGCACCCCATTCCTTCGGGTCGGTCGCGCGGCACTTCGGCTGGCCACCACCACCCCATTCGTCTGAGAACAGCACCTTGGTGCCGTCATTGTTAAACGTCGCGGAATGCCAGTACGAGAAGTTCGAGTCCGCAACAGCGTCCAGCCGCTTCGGATTGACGGGATCGCTGATGTCGAGCAGGAGGCCGTAGCCTTCGCACGCGCCACCGGCAAGCCCGATTGCCGGATACAGCGTGATGTCGTGGCACTGGGTCGGTCCCGGCTGTGGGCCATCATCCTCGCCGTCCCCACCACCGAAGCGCTGGGCGATGATTCCCGGCAGGGCCGCACGAAGCGCACTACTATCCGCCGCAGTCGGTTCACCTTCCGCGCCGCGCTGCTTCACCATTTCCGCCAACATCGGCGCGACGAAGTTGTCAGGTGCGACATAGTCATTCCCCTGGATCGTGACGATAAACTTGCCTTGCGCCCGTGCTTCCTCGATCACCGCCTTATCGGCAGGAGCCTGTCCGTGCGTCGGAGGAGCGACGAGGTTCTCGAAAATTCGCGGCGACGAAACAATCGCGGCAGCCTTCGGATTCGCCAACGGCACCTTGATTACTTCGATGCGGAAAAGGGCCGAGTTCGGGTCTTCGTCCGGCGAAGCCGAGACGCAGCCAGGAAGCTCTTCTTCAGGTCGAACCGGTGCCGAGCCCGAGATGTACACGTACACGTTTTCGTCATCGTTCGGGTCTTTCAGAACCGAATGGGTGTGCGAACCACGGCAGGTCTGGACGTTCGATACGTACTTCGGATTCTTGATATCCGTGATGTCGAAAATCCGGATGCCGCGAAGCCGCTCATGGCTTACTGATTCCTGCACGCCGTCAGCGCCACAATCAAGTCGTCCGCCGAGGCCTTCACCCGAAACAAACAGGAGATTGCCGTACACGGAAACGTCGCTCTGCGAAGCCGGGCACAGATAATCCTTCACCAGCGTCGGCTTCGTCGGGTTCGAGATGTCCCACACGATGACGCCATTGTAGTTGCCCTGGATGGCGTAGTTGCCTTTGAAGGCGAGGTCGGAGTTCGTAACACCGACAAAATCCTTCGGTGGAGGCGTCGTTGAAAGCATCTTCATGTTCCAGAGCGCTTCGCCGGCATCAAAAAGGCCTGCCTTCAGCCCGACTCGCGGATCGGGGCTAGGAGGTCCTTCAGGCTTCATCATCGGTGCCTGCTGGGTAGTCGGCATATCCGCCATATCAGGCGACTTCATGCCGTCATCCTTCGCGATATCCTTCGGCGCACAGGCGCCGATGGCGAACGCAACGACCAGAAGGCCCGTCGTTGACCACCGGGTATACGTGTTCGTCGTAAGTGTCAGTCGGTTCATGGTTGAGGGTTTGTGTTTGGGAAAAGGGTGCACCACTTATCGATCGGTGCTCTTCATATTCTCGTTGACCTCGGCAAGCATCTGCTTCATCCGAGCGATTTCCGTTATCTGATCGACGTGAATGTCCGACGCCAGCTTGAAGGAAGCCTCGTCCAGGGCGGCTCCGTCCGTTTCGAACAGGCTGTCGACCATCGTGACAGCACCACTGTGATGCATGATCATACCCTGCAGGAAGAGCCTGTCAAATTCAGCACCGCGCGCCTTGTCGAGCTCAATCATCTCGGCATTCGTCAGCATCCCATGCATGTGAAGTCCGTCGTCGCCCATCGTTACGGTCATTTTGTGACCGGCCATTTCCTTACCGGACATTTCATGGCCCGGCATCGTGTGCCCGGCCATCTCGTGACCCGACGCAGCATGCCGTGCGAGGAAGTCGTCCACGCCCCGCAGGAAGACCTTCAGACCCGTTAGCTCCACTTCTGGAACCGGCTGCCCCCTGTCGCGGAGCCACTGCTGCATCGTCCGGATCTCATCATTCTGGGCGTTGATGATTCGCGCGCAAAGCGTCGCAACCTTCGGACTCGCGCCGTGGCTGGCGGCCATTCCCGCCATGATCAATGCCTGCGCGTGGTGCCCGATCATTCCGGTCATGAAGTCCACGTCCGCCTGTGTGAACGATTGCCGCCCGTCCTCGATTCGGGACCAATAGAGCGACTCCAGTTCCTCCGTCGAGGTGGTCTTCGGCGCGCCCTGGTTTCCTGCCATTACCGTCGATGCATCCGGAGCAGGGCTATCATCCATAGCGGACTTGCTCGATCCGCACCCGGACACCAGCAAGACGGTGCCCACCGTGAGAAGAGCGGAAAAGGTGATTCTCATCGTCATCATTGTTTGATGCTTGTTTGTCTCAGTGCTGCTGAAAGCGACAAAATGTCCAGATAAGCTGTTCAAGATAGGAATTTGGACAGGTGCTGAAGAGCAAATGCAGCATATTCGCGTGGAGTTCCCGGATTCTGCATCTCCGAACCGCGGTTCAGGCCGTCAGAATGCGTAGCCGCGTTCCTCGAGACAGCAGTCCCAGGCCGAAGCAACGTGCGCAAACGGGATCGGCCGGGCCGCCGCCGAGCGTCCCGCTGCCGCGACAGCGATCACACACCCCAAGCGACGATGCGTCGGATTTGACAAGAACGTCACCCGCCCCGCCGCACGTCGGGCAGACCGGTGCGTCTGGTTCGCGTCCAAGATGGCCCGTCGCCCGGCACCGGGCGCAGTGGATTCGGGTATGGCTTTCGGGATGTGGGTTGTCGTTCATTGCGGAACGTACACGAGCCGGAGACAAGAAAGTGACAGGACGAGCCGAGAACACCTTGCGGCACCCCCGGCTCGTCCAAAAATAACCGCCTTCTCCCGATTAGTACGCAATCACGCCCACAGTTGTCGAGGGCAGTCCGGAGATGTCGCCGCCGCTTATCGGCGTCAGAGAACCGTCACGTTGATCGATTCGAAAACCCTGAATCCCGTTGGTACCCTTGGTATGGACGTAAAGCAGCGAGTTTCCGACGATGTCGAGATCCAGCGGCGTACTGCCGTCCCCCGTCGAAACGGTTTCGCCGTCGGCATTCAGCAATTCAATGTTTCCCCGGCGATCCATCCGGTAGCCGCTGAGCGTGCCGCTGCCGCCGTTGGTTACATACCCGAATCGGCCATTGGCCGTCAGATCCGCCCAGCACGCTGCTGTTTCGGTGGTTGGCACCGCGGCGCTGATCACCTCGAGCGATCCGTCGCGACGAATCTTGTAGGTCGAAGCGGAGCTCGCATCCGTCGCGCCACCTACCGCCTCGGAAACAAACAGTGTATTGTCCCAACGGATGTCGAATCCGAACGGCGTCTGCCCGGCCGAGGCGAACGTGCTCGGGTCGCCCGCGATACCTCGTCGGTCGACTACGTATGTCGTGATCGTGTTCGTCGCCTTATCCGTTACGACGAGATACCGACCATCGGGACTGAAGTCGATCTGCGGCAGGTCTGCGGCTCCCGCTGACACCGGTCGCGTCACGACTTGTCGCAGGTGCCCGCCGTACATCCGGAAGCCTGTGATGTTTGCCG
>JAGQWL010000312.1 GCA_020437385.1 Bacteroidota bacterium | reverse complement strand
GCTTGAGCGGCACCGCAAATTGAGTCGAACGGCTTGAACTCCGGTCCGCGTTGGGCATACTTAATGTCCGATGGCGGACCGGAGTTGCATTCGGGCGCTTCGGATGACTTCAGGGTTGGCAGACTTCAATACGATGATATGAGCGAGTCCATGGCTGGCAGCACCGCTAAGGGTATTCACCACATAACGGCTGTCGCGGGCGATCCGCAAGAGAACATCAATTTTTACCAGAGCGTCCTCGGGCAACGCCTGATCAAGACAACGGTGAACTTCGACGACCCGTCGACCTGGCATTTCTACTATGGTGACGCCGTCGGCTCTCCCGGGACAATCCTCACGTTCTTTCCATGGCGCAACGTCCGACCCGGACGTGTCGGCACCGGCGAGTCAATCGTCGTCAGCTACGCCATTCCCGCGGGTTCAGCAGCTTACTGGAAGAAGCGTCTCGATGCATTCGGATTTCCCGTCGAGGACGCCCATGAATTTGGCGAGTACCGCATCCAGCTGCGCGACCCGCACGGAATGCGAATCGATCTCGTTGAAACGAGTGATGCGATCCCGGCTTACCATTGGGCCGAAGGACCCGTGCCTGCCGAATACGCCCTTGCGGGATTCCATTCCACCACGCTCCTGCTCGACGACGTGGAACCTACCTTAACGATACTACGCGAACTACTGGGCTACTCGAACACAACAACAGACGGAAACACCGTCCGCGTTCGATCCTCTTCAGACTGGGCCGGTTCGATCGATCTCGTCGGCGCTGCGGACTCCGGACGAGGAGCGTTCGGGTCAGGTTCCATTCACCACATCGCGTTCCGCGCGGACAACGATGAGGCGCAACGCAAACTGAGCAGTACGGCCGCCCAGATGGGCCTGGGTGTTACCGAAGTGAAGGACCGGCAGTATTTCCGTTCCGTCTATTTCCGGGAGCCGGGAGGCGTGTTGTTCGAGATAGCGACGGACGGCCCCGGATTTCTGACCGACGAAGACAGGCTGTACCTTGGACAATCGCTGAAACTGCCGCCATGGCTTGAGCCTCGGCGCAAAGACATAGCGGATCGGCTTCCCGCGATCGATCGATCCGTCCCGAAAACGCCGCCGTCGGGCGGCGCCGACGAAACAGCATCCCAATGATTGACCCACCTTCCATCACGGGCGTATCGCATGTTGAGACTGCCGGTCGATTGGAGTCGGCCGCGTGCGGAATGATCCTCATTCATGGTCGCGGTGCCGGCGCATCCGACATCCTGTCGCTGCATCGTCACCTCTTCCGCGAAGACTGTCTCTACGCCGCCCCCGAGGCCGCGTCCTTGTCATGGTATCCCTATTCGTTTCTCGCTCCGACGCAGCAGAATCAACCCGGCATCACCAATGGGCTCGATGCGATCCAGACGTTGATCGACTGGCTCGGGACGGAGGGCATTGAGCCGGAAAACATCGTTCTTGCCGGGTTCTCGCAGGGCGCCTGCCTTGTCAGCGAGTTCACCGCCCGCAACGCCCGCCGATACGGCGGAGTCCTACTTTTCAGCGGGGGGTTGATCGGACCCGATGACCGCGAGCGCCACTACGGCGGCCAACTGGAAGGCACTCCGGTGTTCGCCGGCTGCAACGAGGCGGATCCGCACATTCCGAGTGCCCGGTTCGATGAGACCGTATCGCTTCTCACTCGAATGGGAGCGGATGTCGAAGCAGTCCTGTACGACGGCGATGTCCCGCTTCAGTTCAGACACACGATTGTGCCTGATGAGATAAGGCGTGCCGCACCGATCGTTGCGCACGTGCCGAAAAAGCAAAGGTCCGGCGCCGGTGAGGAGCCGGGCCGGACCTGAGATTTCATCGCGGACTTGACGAAAAAACGTCGCGATCCGTCAGCGTCCTTTGATGACTCCTTTTTCGTCTGAGATAATGATCTCGACCCGTCGATTCTGCTGGCGGCCCGCTTCGGTCGAATTGGTCGCGACCGGGTAATCTTCGCCGAGCCCTGCTGTTTCGATGCGCCCGATGGACACGCCCTTCTGCGCGAGTGCATCCCGCACCGCGTTGGCACGTCGTTCGGACAGGCGCTGATTCGTCAGGTTGCTGCCGGTGTTGTCCGTGTGACCCTCGATGAGCACACGGCGCTCAGGATACTCGAGCATAAACTGGGACAGTTGCAATACTGCTCTCGCGCCGCCCGACTTGAGCGTCGACTTGCCGACGTCGAACAGCACATCGCCGAGTGTCAGCACAATCCCGCGTTCGGTCTGCCGCGCCTCGAGTTCGGCGAGCTTCGACGTCATTTCCTGCATGCGAGCCGTGGCCTGGTCTGCTTCGAGCCGTGCGCGCTGCGCGCTCGTGAGTGCGTTTTCAGCCTCGATTCGTGCGGCGTCAGCCTCCTGCCGTCGCTGTTCGGCGAGGGCGGCCGAGCGCTCGGCCTCGATGCTTCGCGCCTCGAGTTGAACCTGTTTCCGCTCGAGTTCGGCGTTCTTCATTTCGTCGTCGGACGTTTTCAGTCGCGCCGTTTCGATCGCGATTCGTGCACGCTGGTGTGCCATGTACGCGCTGTGATCAACAAGAACCTTGTCCTCGCCGTTTCGCCACATCATTTCGGCTTTTTCCAGTTCGTCCTGTGCCTGGTCAAGTTCAACCTGTGCGTGGACCAGTACGGTACGATCGGTAGCCGCCTTGTTGTACACCGTTCGAGCCTCTACCAGTAACGGATTTTCGGCCGGTGGGCCGCCGCAGGCAGCCACGAACATCGCGGTCAGAATCAGGAGTTTCGTCTTCATGATAGTCGGGGTGGTGATTCAATAGGGCTGCTACTTTTTCTGGAGGCGCTGAATTTCCTCGCGCATTGTCTTGATGCTGGCCCGGATCTCCTTCAGCGCGTTGGATGAACGAGCGGACAGGGCCGAGATCTCGGCGAGTTCGGCGTCAACCTCGGCTTCGTCTGCAAGCATAAGCGCATAGTCCAGCTCCCCTCTCTTCACTGCAATGTCCGCTGCCTCAAGCTTCTGCTCGGCTGCTCGCAGCTCCATCGGCGACAATTCGCGCGCTCCACGTTGATCGGCCTGGCGGACGGCAACGCGGGCATCGGTGATTGAGTCGTTGGCCTGCTCGATTGCGGCGAGGTTCTTTGACGATCCGCATCCACCCGCAATCAGTAGTATCGCGAGCAGGCTTGCGGGCAATCCAGCGGCCCGGTAATACCCCGGTCTGCTATTCTGGTCAGGCATGGTAGGTGGGATTTGTGTGGGATTGTGATCCACATCGCAAACGCGGTGCCACAGCGCCGCCATCGATGGGATCTTGGTAACGTAGCGCTCCTCAGGTGCCATGCGACCTATCTTTACTGCGGTCCTGCAGGGAAGCGATTTTCGAAGGAGAATGACAACACTCGACGTAAACGCTTGTCCGCCAATGCAACAGGACGATTTCACCACTACTTCGACGAATTACTGCATCGCCCGCAACCGGCGATCTCTCACTTCAGCGGAAATCCGTGGCAGGAGCGTGAAAGACCTTCCGTCGGAACCCATTTGACGCGTCTGGATCGAACCGACTCCACTTCTACCTCATCTGACGAACCGCTTGGCTGAATCAGAAAACATTTCCGTAAGAACGGGCCTTCGGGATCTGGGCGCAACCCTCCACCGTGGACGTTCCGATCACGGCCGCTACGGGCGCGGCCGGGGGCCTCGCAGCGAATGAGCATGGACACGGGCAACTTGTCGGCATTCGCGATGTCCTCCTTACAGCCAATTCGAACAACCTGACCTGGATGCATTTCTATTCAATGAGATTGACAACGGGTATCGTAACAATCGTACTGATGGCGGCGTCAATGGGCTGCAGCCATTCGAAGAAACTCCGCCGTGCCCTGATGGAAGTCGAAATGATCGCGATCGAAGGCGGCTCGTACACGATGGGTGACGTCTTTGAGTACGAAAACATCGATGCGACGCCGGTGCACCCGGTGACCGTCGGCGACTTCAAGATTGCTCGCACCGAGGTGACCTACGGTCAGTACGACGCATTCGCGGAGGCCAAGGGATGGGCGCTTCCGCCCGACGATTCGCTCGGCCGCGGCAGCCGAGCTGTCGTATACGTCACGTGGGATGAAGCTGCTGCCTTCTGCGATGCGTACGGTTACCGCCTCCCGACCGAAGAGGAGTGGGAATTCGCGGCTCGGGAACGAGGAAAACGCCTGCTGTATTCCGGAACGAACGACGAAGCCGCTGCCGACGCGTACGTTTCTTACGACCGGAATACTCGCCCGGACCAGACGATTGTCGCTTCCCGCAAACCCAACGCACTCGGGCTCTTCGACATGAGCGGCAACGTCTTCGAATGGGTGGCGGACTACTACGCCTTCTATCCGAACCCGGAAGACGAACCCGTCTTCGAGGATCTCGAAACCAACAATATGCGCGTGCTGCGGGGCGGCAGCTTTAATTCACCACTCAGTGCGGCACGCACGTACTGGCGCTCGGGGACGCTCCGCTCGATCCGGTCGGCATCCGTCGGTTTCCGCTGTGCATCGGACTGACCCGCTATTCCGCTATACCAGGTGACATCATCCAGCCGGCGTTGCTCCCAAGCGTGATGTCGAATACGTTGATGGCTATCAGATACATGACTCCGGTGATCAACGCGACGAAGAGCAGATTGAGCAACAGCCCGGCACGCGTCATGTGACCGATGCGGAGAAACCCGCTGCCATAAACAATCGCATTGGGCGGTGTCGCCACCGGGAGCATGAACGCCCCGCTGGCCGCAAGCGCCGCAGGGATCACGAGCAGCAGCGGGCTCTGGCCAATACCGATTGCCACCGATGCCATGATCGGCAGAAACGCGGCGGCCGTTGCGAGGTTGCTCGTAAGCTCCGTCAGAAACAGGACCACGACAACGACGGCTACAACGATAAAGATGACAGGCCACGTCGAGATGCCTGCAAACGCGCCGCCAATCCATGCAGCAAGACCGGTTGCGTTGATAGCCGCAGCGAGACTGAGTCCGCCACCAAACAACAGCAGCACACCCCACGGTAGCTCCTCAGCCGCGTCCCACGATAGCACGAATTCACTCTTGTCGAGGTCAACAGGAAGGAGGAAAAGGAGCAGCGCACCGGCCATTCCGATTCCCGTATCGGATATGCCGGGCACCGCAGACGCGTAAAGCGGCCGGCTTACCCACAATACCACAACGACAGCAAAAACAATCGACGTCAACCGTTCACCGCGATTCATCTTGCCAAGTTTTTCCAGTGCGTCGCGAATGAGTTCGCCGCCGCCCGGCAGTTCCTTCATTCGAATGGGAAACGCGATTCGCGTAAGGACCGCATAACAGATTGGAAGCGCAACGAGCACCAGAGGCACGCCCACAAGCATCCAGCGGGCGAAGCCGATGTCGTAATTAAACGTCTCGTTCAGATAGGCCGCCATCAGCGCGTTCGGCGGCGTCCCGATGATGGTAGCGAGACCTCCGATCGTTGCTCCGTATGCGATACTCAGCATCAGTGCTACCTCGAAATTCGACTCGGCGATCGAACGCGTCGCACCCGGATCTCTGCGCGACAGCAATGCAACCGACATGCCGATCGGCAGCATCATCACGGCGGTAGCCGTATTCGACACCCACATACTCAGCGCGGCAGACGAAATGAGGAAGCCGGCGACGATGTGTCGCGGGCTTGTTCCGATAAGGCTGATTATCCGCAAGGCGAGGCGACGGTGGAGGCCCCACCGCTGCATGGCGATGGCAATGAGAAAGCCCGCCAGGAACAGAAAGATCAAGGGATTTGCATACGGACTCGCCGTTTCCCCGATCGATGCGATTCCGAGAATCGGGAAGGCGACAAGAGGAACGAGAGCCGTGGCGGATATCGGAATGGCCTCTGAAATCCACCAGATCGCCATCAACGCACCGACTGCGACGGTTCGCCAGCCCGCGAGTCCCAGCCCTTCAGGCGCCGGCAGGAGCAGGACAACGAAACAAACAACGAGTCCGGCCGTCAGGCCAATCTTTCGGGATACCGGATACGGTGCCCGTTCTGTAACTTGCGGATCAGCCGGCCAGGTCGGTTCCATTTCAATCGGGTCTGTTTCGGGCGCCGGAGACAAAGGTGGTGAAGGTCATGATCAGGAATACTACGACACGCAGCGCAATTGTATCGGTGCGGCGAACGCGATAGCGGGGTCAAAACTCGCGATCTGCGCATCGCACATTCACGTCTCGCGCTCCATCGTGCACCATGATGCACCGCAATCGCGGTGCGCGTTCTTCGTGCACGCCTCCTGAACGTTCTTCCACTGACGGCCCTTGAACCAGCTTACCAATGAACTCCACCCGCCCGACGCGGCGCGGTGGCCCTCCATCCGCGAACTTCTCGTCGGCTCAAAGCGCGATTTTACCACCGGCCCGCTCTCGCGTGCGGTCGTGATACTCGCCATCCCGATGGTCCTCGAGATGCTCATGCAGTCCGTCTTCGAGCTGGCCGACATCTACTTCGTCGGTAGACTCGGGCCTGATGCCCTTGCGGCTGCCGGACTCACTGCATCCGTAATCGTACTGGTGTTTGCAATCGCGATCGGACTGAGCATGGGCATTGCCGCTACCGTGTCGCGACGCATCGGCGAAAAGAATCCTGAGGAAGCCGCGGAGGCATCGTACCAGGCAATCCTGCTCGCGATCGTTGTGTCGATCCCGGTCGCAATCGTCGGGATCGTTTTTGCACGAGAAGCACTGCTGTTCATGGGCGCCACCGAACACGTTGCGGATATCGGACGCGGCTATTTTGCGTTGACGTTCGGAGCCAACATCGTCGTCGTACTGCTGTTCATGCTCAACGCGATCTTTCGCGGAGCCGGCGATGCTGCGTTTGCTCTACGGGCGCTGTTCATTGCGAATACGTTGAACATCGTGCTTGACCCGATTCTGATCTTCGGTCTTGGACCAATACCGGCACTGGGGCTTTTCGGTGCCGGCGTTGCAACGGTCATCGGACGCGCCGTGGGAATCGCCGTGCAACTGCACCTCTTGACCAGCGGACGCGGAAACCTGACGCTGCGACTGAAAAGTTATCGCCCGCAGGCCGAGCGACTGAAACGACTGATCCGAATTTCGCTTCCGGCGGTCGCCCAGTTCTTCGTCGGGACCGCGAGTTGGATGCTGATCATGCGACTCGTTTCGCAGTTCGGGACAAACGCCACTGCCGGGTACACCGTCGCGATCCGCGTGATCGTATTCGCGCTGCTGCCGTCGTGGGGAATGGGGAATGCGGCGGCCGCACTCGTTGGTCAGTGTCTCGGTGCGGACAAACCGGATCGCGCCGAGAAGGCCGTCTGGATGACGAGTCTCGCGAATACGGCTTTCCTGACGGTATGCGGAATCCTGTTGTTCTTCTTCGCACCCGAGGCCGTCCGGCTGTTCACGAACGATCCGGCAGCTGTCGACATCGGAGCTCTTTGCCTGCGAACGATTGCATTCAGTTATCCGTTCTACGGTTTCGGGATGGTCGTCGTTCAGGCGTTCAACGGCGCCGGCGACACCAGCACGCCAACCGCAATCAACCTCATCGCCTTCTGGATCGTCCAGATTCCGCTCGGCTACGTGCTCTCACTCCCACTCGACTTCGGACCGAAGGGCGTATTTATCGCAATTGCGATTGCCCAATCGCTGCTCGCGATCATCGCAGTGGCATGGTTTCGTCGCGGAAAATGGAAGTCCGTCGTGGTTTGACTAGCGCACCATCAGCACGCGTCCCGTCGCACTGAATTCGGATCCACGAACGCGGTAGAAGTAGAGACCATCCGAAAGACCGTCTCCCTGGACAACAATTTCACTCGTCGAATTGCCGCCAAGGTCACCGTCGAACACAACACGTACCAGCTGACCGGCGGTGTTGTACAGTTCCACGCGAACGCGCTGCGCATCCCGTACCGACAGATTGAAACGCGCTGTCGACGTGAAGGGGTTCGGCCACGCTGGAGTCAGCTCGAAGGCAGTTGCGAGATCAACGGAAACCTCAAGCTCCTGTGTATACGAGACGCTACCGTCAGACTCCACAATTCTGATTCGGAACGAATGCATTCCGTAGGCGAGATCGTCAACATCGTAGCCGTAGCCCGTTGCGCCGGCAGCCTCCAGAGATCCAACAGTCTCAAAATCGGCATCGCGCTTCTCCTGAATATCGAAGCGGGCGATTCGATCTGCCGAGCCGACGCTCCAGCTCAGATGCACCCGCGTCCCGTTTGTTCTTCCGACAAACTCCTTGAGTTCGACCGCAAGCGGATTCTGATCCTCCGTTATGAAGGTCATGTCGCCCGACGCGAACATATTCGAATCGGCATCGAAGGCCCGGACCCGATAGTGGTATTCAGTGCTGAATAGCAGATCGCTCAAGGTAACGAGCGTATCGACGTGCGCGCTATCGACAACAAGCGAATCACCGTACGATGCGGTCAAACCATAATCAACAACCGTCGAAACCCACTCGTTCGACTTGTAACTTATCTGTGCCGTGTTGTTGATGGGAGTCGACGACAGATTTGAAAGAACCGGTGGCGTCACGTCGGACGGGTACACAACGCTGACGCTATCATAGTACAATTCCAGAAGCCGACTCGACTTACTTACCGTCGCCAGGCCAACCATACCCTCCCGGGGAATCCGTACGTTCTGTCCGGCTTCGGGACCGTGAAACGACCAGTTGAGGCCATCCAGTGAATATTCGCTGATGAAGTCATTGCCTGATCTCGTCAGCCGCACCCACATTGGCTGACCCGGATACTGTTGCAGATCGTCCTGAACGATGCCATCGTGCAGCTCATCCGCAACCTCCCGGTAGTAGTAAAAATCATCAAATCGATAATTGTACGAATGGGTGACCATCTGGGAGCCCTTCGTTGTATCAACGCGGAAGTGAGTGGCCGCCTTTGATAGATTATTCAGCGTTCCGGCGTGCCAGCGTATGTGAGCCTGAATCACGAAATCGCCAACAACAGGTTGGAAGAGATAGTAGAAGCTATCCTCTGCCTTGTAGAGATCGTCGCCCTGACCAATCAGTATGAACGTACCCGAGGTCGAGTCGTAACTCGATCGACCGTCAATTCGCACGGGTCCGATGTTCATTCCGGTCCACTCCATCGGCAACGGTCCACCGATCGGCTTGGTGACAAACTCGTTGCTCGATCCCGTCTTCTTGTTTCCAAGCGAATCGATCGCAATGATCCGGTACTGATACCGGCCGTCGTTGATCGGAATGTACCGCTTCAGATCGGATGGCTTTGAGGCCTTGTCTTCCAGCGTGTCGACCACAATCGTATGCGAGGTCGCAAGCACACTGTCTGTCGCAGTAAACAACTTCCATTGACCCGGATTGTCCGTGGAGTCACGCACCTCGATGTACGCAAACGCCCGAACGTCGGTGTCAAAGGTGACCGTCACGGAGTTGGTCGTCGTGTCCGGAATTGCAATGTTCGAGATGACGGGAAACGACGTCGTCGTAAAGCTTGAGTCAAATGACACAGACTGGGAAAGCGTGTCGGTCAACACGATTTCGAAGAAGTACTGGGTATTGGAACTCAAGCTGCTGATTGTCGCCTCGTGACTTAACGCCGTATCGACAAGTGCGATCTGATGTGAATAGCTCGTAGACGTACCGTAGTGAATGACCGCCGTCGCCGGAACGTTGGAGTTGAAGACGATCTGACCGCTGGTTGCAAGTCCTACCGTAGCGACGTCAGACACGACTGGAAATGGCGGCGTTGCGAATTGCGAAACCAGCGTATCAGCCTGACCGAGCGTGTCGAGAGCGACAATACGATAGTAGTATGTCGTATCCGCAAGAAGGGAGGCAAGGAGAATATCGTGCAGGGTAAGCGTATCCACCGGGCTGACGGAAGCACCGTAGGACGCGGTCAGTCCGTACTCAACCGTGGCGATGGTAGGCACGTTTGTGGCAAAGGACACGCGGGCGGAATCAGACCATGCGTTGAGCGTAACCGGGGTCACCACTGGCGAGGCAGGCGTGTCGAACTGGAGCGTGTCCGACGAAGACGAGGAGAACGCCTCATCTGTAACAGTGACTTCGTAGAGGTAGGTCGTTTGCTCCGTCAGCCCGGGCAACAGAATCGTATGTGTGGTCTGCAGTGCGGGGTCGGCTGCCTGGGACGCGAAGGGAGTCGTCGTCCCGTAATCGACAACCGCAGTCGTCGGCACATCGGTTTCAAACGAAACGCGAGCCGAATCCGAGTACGCGATGACGTCCAGGTTGCTGATCGTTTGGGCGTTGGACGACGGGACAGCGAGTAGGGTGAACAGACTAAATAACAGACCCCTAAGACGCGACATAGTAATGGCGGGACTCCAAGGCCCCGAATGCAATGGTGCAGATGGTGGTCTATCCTATCGGACGGATAGAAATCTCATTTTGAGATTCGCCGCAGCGCCGGAAAGCTTTCAGTTGTGACTACAACTTCCGCGCCACCGTGCAACACTTCCGAGGGGCACCCTGGCATCATTCAGCACCGGCAACTTTCGAGGCGAAATTGGGCGACAATTCGCCGGGAATCACCGCAAACAGTTGCAGGCCACGAACACACGTGCTCAACGAGCGAGCCTTGCGATCCCGATTCGAAACGTCAGAATGAGACGACCTCAACGACCCTTCGAGACGTTGACGGCGAACGGCGAACTCAGATAGTGGCTAACTGGAATGCGGCCGGTTCGTTTCTGAAGTGCGAATAAAGAACCGCCTTTTGCCCTTAGCTTTGCAAATACCGCGAAGGGCTGTTACAGTGTGTCGCGCGCGGTTGAATTTTCGCAACACGACAGGCGTCGTTACGCCGCTCCTACATCCTTGTAATCCACGCGCCCTCGACGACACCAGACCAGCGCCCGAGCTCGCCCTTCGCCAGAGCGTTCGTTGTGTAGGGCCCGACCACCACTCTGTACCGAGTTTCCGCATTGACGCGCGTTTGGACCACCGACAGCTTACCCTGCGCAACTCCTGAATACGCTGCAAGCTTCTGATCTGCCTCGCTGCGAGTCGGGGGTGATGCCAGGACTACGTAGTAGCCCTTCCGCGGACTGGCGTCTTGCTGTCGCGTCGAGGTCGCTCGCGTCCCGGTCGCGTTACTGGATCCGGCCGATGCGACCGGGATCGCAGCGGCTTTCCTTGCCAGCAGTTCGCTAGGCGAACGCTGAACCTGCACAACGTCGTCGCGCTGGCGCGGTACGAGGAACAACTTGTCACCCTTTCCGACGACCATGCCAACCACGTGATAGACCGTTCCAACCTCAAAGATGCGATCGCGCGCCTCCGTGTCCAGATAGGGCACCACGACCGACCCGCTGGAATCGGCGAAGGTCAGAAGAACTGCGTCTTCCGTTTCTCGATCGACACTCATGAGAACTCCTGAAATGGAAACCGGCTCTCCAACCGGGGTCTTGGCGAGGTCACCGATTGGCGTGTCGTCCTGTACGTACTGAGCCGCCTGAGGGTTTGAGGCAATCGGCTGAACCAGAAGTTCGGGTCTGGCAATCAGCATCGTGACGAGGGCAAGTCCCGTGAGAATGGCGGAGTACTGAATCATTGGGCGGGTGAGGGAAATAGCTGGGAATCCCACTAGCTCACGAAAGTGGATTATCGTACAACTCCCCATTAACTGAAAAAGACGTCGAAATTGTTATCGTCGCTCCAAGAATTTTTGCCACCGTGCAGTACTTATCCAGGCTCAGATCCACAGCCCGCCGCACCTTTTCCGGCTCGAGATCGCCGGTCAGGTCGAAACGGACATGCATCGACGTGATCATATTAATGGGCTTACCGCCATCCCGTTCAGCGGTCACGGTTGCCTCGAACGTGTCGAGGCGCTGCTTCCCCTTCGTCAGGATGGAAACGACGTCTACGCCGCTGCAAGACCCGAGTCCGGCAAGCAACAGCTCGAGCGGGCTCATTCCAAGCCCCTGTCCGCCGCTGTCAGCCGTCAGGTCCGTGTCAACGAACGCGCCGCGTTCATTGTAAGAGCGGAAAAGGTACGCGTCGTCGATCCTTCTGATTAAAATCTTCATCATTGTCGTTCCGTTTGGGCCGGAAATCTAACAACAAGGAAGTTATCGACGCGATCCGTTGCTTGATTCGACGCGGACGCAGTGGACAACCTGCACGGTTGTATTGTCCGTTCCGCCCGTCGCATTGGCAAGGCGGACGAGAAGCCCGCAGGCTGTCTGGGGATCGTTCAGGAGAACGGTATTGGCGATCGTTTGATCGTCGACGTCAAAAAGCCCATCCGTACAAAGGAGAAAGCGGTCATCGTCCTCCACCCCGATCGGTCCGACTACCTGAACAACGACTGACTCCTGGCCGCCGATCGCCTGCACGAGCAGATTGCGATCCGGATGTCTGGCGGCTTCCTGATCGGACAACATTCCCTGGCGTGCCAACCGGGCGACGAGTGTGTCATCTTGCGTCAACTGCTCCATCCGCTGTGCACGAATACGATACACCCGGCTGTCACCGACGTGTCCGATCCAGGCCTGGCATCCGCGGATGGCGAGAATCGTGAGCGTGGTGCCCATTCCGCGGAGTTCCGGATCGCTGCGACCGGCCTCGATCACCTCGACATTAATCCGTCGAAAGAGTCGATCGAGCGACCGACCAAGGTCCTCCAACGGCATGGAAGCCAATACCTCGCGCGCACTGGCGACGGCCATTGCGGATGCCGTCTGACCGGCTCGGTGACCACCCATCCCATCGGCTACGACATACAGATGCACAGCCGGCCCGGAGTCGCCCGGATCGACTGTAAAATGCACAACCGCGTCTTCGTTGTTGGCTCGCACCAACCCGCGGTCGGTCGCAAAACCGCTAAGTATTCGGCAGGTGGATGACAAGGCTACCGGGTATCTGCTTGATAAATAAGGGAGTCCGATACCTAATTCAAAAGATATACCGGACCTTACACTGGACGAACGTAATAATGTGAAGATTCCGACCAGCACTGCCGATAAAGGGGAACAGGACGTACTGTCGGGACTGTAATTCCCCCCACTTAAGACTTCCCGCGAGACCATGGCAGGAACCATCGGATTCGTCCTCATTCTGGCTTCCTTCGTATCCGTTGCGCTCGGCGCGTTCGCATACTTCAAGTCTGCCGCTGAGGGCCTCGATGCCGAAAACTGGAAAAAAATTGGCCGACGCGCCTGGGTCGCGTCGTTCGCAGCATCAGTCCTGGCCTACGCCTCGTTGCTGTACCTGATTTTTACGCACCAGTTCCAATTCGCGTACGTGTACGAGAATACGTCGCGCTCGTTGCCGTTCTACTTCCTTCTTTCGTCCTCTTGGGCGGGTCAGGAGGGCTCGTTCCTGCTCTGGATCATATTGAACGGCGTAGTCGGCGTCGCGCTGATGCGGTGGGCCGGTGAGTTTGAAGCAGGCGTAATGGCCGTCGTTGCGACGTGCCAGGTTTTCCTGGTATCGATGATCCTCGGATTGAAGCTCGGCCCCATCCACCTCGGCTCCTCACCCTTCGCGACGCTTGCAGAGAAGTTTCCGGAAGCCCCGATGCTCCGCGCAGGACTGGTGCCTGCCGATGGCTCGGGTCTTAACGACCTGCTTCAGAACATCTGGATGGTCATCCACCCGCCCACACTTTTCAGCGGCTTCGCGGCGATGATCGTTCCCTTCGGGTTCGCGGTAGCCGCGCTCTGGAAACGCGACTATACGCGGTGGGTGCGTCCGGCGCTTCCATGGACACTGACCGCCGTTGCGATCCTCGGAGTTGGAATCGCAATGGGCGGGTACTGGGCGTACGTAACCCTCTCATTCGGCGGCTACTGGGCGTGGGACCCGGTTGAAAACTCATCACTCGTTCCGTGGCTCATCGGCATCGCGGCGGTCCATATGATGATCGTTCAGAAGCGAAGCGGGCGCAGCCACAAGGCGTCGTTTCTATTGACGATCCTCGCCTACATGTTCGTCGTCTACTCGACGTTCCTGACCCGGAGTGGAATCCTCGGCGACGTTTCCGTGCATTCCTTCGTCGACCTCGGATTGTACAATCAACTACTCCTGTGGATCGTAACGATGGGTGTTATAGGCTTCGGATTGTACGCCTACCGCTACCGTGAATTGCCAAAACCCGACAAGGAGCCCAATTTCCTTTCGCGCGAGTTCATGATCTTCCTCGGATCGATGCTGATCGCTGCAATGGCGGCCGTCGTGATCCTCGGGACATCGGCTCCAATCCTCGGTAATCTCTTCAGGGATAATGCCGCGACTGTCCCGATCTCGTTCTATAACAAGTGGGCGTTGCCGCTCTCCGTTGGTTTCGTTTTCCTGTGCGGCATCGGTCAGTTGTTCTGGTGGAACAAGATGAACGTCGAGAACTTGAGCCGCTCGATGCTGAAACCGGTCGTGTTGTCGGTCGTGGCTACCATTCTCGTGATCGTGTTTACGCCATTCATCGAAAAGACAACGGCACCGGTCCTGACAGCATCCGCGTCGAACGCGGTTGAAGCGGGCGTTTCGTCCGGACTCGTCTCCTATTTCGAGAAGTTCGGCTCCGGGCTCGCGCTGCTTGGTCTCGTGTTCGTCACGTTCTTCGCTTTGTTTGGCAACGCACAGGTGCTTTACAAGATTGGTCGCGGAAATCCGCGCCTCGCCGGCGGCGCCGTTTCGCATGTCGGGTTCGCCCTGCTGGTGCTCGGCATCATCTCGTCGAGTGCGTTCAGCACAGCTCTTTCCGGCCGCTCGGGAGTCGACCTGACAGGATCCGGCCAGCGTAACAACTTTATCCTGGAGCGTGGCCAGACGACAACTGTCAACGGATATCAGGTTACCTACGCTGACAAGGTTCAGACCGCTGAGGGCAGGCCCCAGTACGTGCTGAATTTCGTCGACCCGAACGGCAAACCGTTCACGATCCAGCCAGTAGTCTACAAGAGTAACAAGCAGCAGTGGATTCAGCATCCGGACCTGCGACTCGGCCTCGCCAAGGATGTCTTTGTTTCGGTGACCCCGAATGACATGCTTACGACCGACTCGAACGGCCAGGGCGAGCTGTCCATGAGCCGCGGTCAGACCGTGTCGCTGGAGAACGGCAACTATGACGTCGAGTTCGTCAACTACGAAGTACAGGGCGACTCCGAGTTTCACACGGACAAGACGGAGATCGCCGTTGCGGCGGTCCTCAGCGTGACCAACAACTCCACCGGTGAGTCACAGGAAATCAAACCGCTGTTCCTCGTCGACACGGACGGTAGTACCAAGTTCGTGCGTAACGAAATCTCCGAGTGGGGGCTTGCCGTGTCGTTCATCGGCATGGACGTGAATAACGGAACGATCAAACTTTTTGTGGAAGGTGCGTCGATCGTTCCAGAAGACTGGATCGTCGTCCAGGCGTACGAAAAACCGTTGATCTTCCTTGTCTGGCTTGGAATCATCACGCTGACGGCCGGATTCGTAATTTCCATCTTCCGGCGCGTTCAGGAGCAGCGATTCTCGGCGACTCGCAATTCCGACGAGGAAGGTGAACCCGCGCTGGCCTGAAAAACCCAGCACACGCGACGGCCGCCATGAGCCGCGAATCGACAGACGTATTCGCGCAACCCATCCGTTTTCTGAAACGCGTGGGAAGCGTTCGGGCCGAGGCCCTCGAGGCCGCGGGAATGACGACCTGCTACGACCTGTTGCAGTACTTCCCGCGACGACACCTCGATCGCAGCAACACCTCGCTCATTAACGAGGCGCTTGGTTCCTCGAGTCCGGTCACCATCATCGGAGTCGTCCGTGCCTGTGGCGTTACCGGCTTCAAGAAATCGAAGCGCTTCGAAGCAATCGTAGAGGACGAGCGCGGTGATCGCGTGTCGTGTGTGTGGTTTCAGCGAACGAAGTGGATCGCCTCCGTCTTCAACCCGGGTGATCGCGTCGCGCTGCACGGTCGCGTCCGACTTTATCGTCGGAGTCCATCCATGTCCCATCCGGACTTCGACAAGCTCGACACATCCGGCCCCTCACTTGAGACTGGTCGCATCGTGTCCCTGTACCACGGATCCGCGACGTTCGACCGCGTCGGGCTGAGTAGTCGCGTCTTTCGGCGGATCATCTTCGACCTCATCAAGGAGCGAGGCCTCGGCTTCCCCGAGGTCCTGCCACAGTGGATTCTGGACGAACATGGTCTGATCGATGGCCGCGTTGCACTTCGAGCCATCCACTTCCCGAAGAACCGGGATGAACTCGCGGAGGCGCGGCGGCGCCTCGTTTTCGAGGAACTGTTCTTCATTCAACTTCTGATGGCCCGGACGCGGCAATCCCGAAGTGTCGAACCCGCCGCTCGTTTCGACCCACCCGGATTCCAGACGACGAGGTTCCTCGGTAATCTTCCTTTTGATCTAACTGCCGGCCAGCGACGCGTGTTGGCCGAGATCGCCCACGACACGCAAACCGGCGTTCAGATGAATCGGCTCCTGCAGGGCGACGTCGGCAGCGGGAAAACCATCGTCGCGGTAGCCGCAATGCTGCAGGCCGTGGACTCCGGCTTCCAGGCCGCGTTCCTTGCACCAACCGAAATACTCGCGGAACAGCACTACACGAATCTTCGAGACTACTTCGACTTTCTTGATGTGAGTATGCGGCTTCTGACGGGCGGCCAGAAAGCTGCCCACCGCCGGGAGGTGCTTCACGACATCGCGTCCGGTGGTGCGAGAATCGTCGTCGGCACGCACGCGCTCATTCAGGAAGGAGTTGTCTTTAATCGACTCGGCGTCGCCGTGGTTGACGAACAGCACCGCTTCGGCGTCATGCAGCGCGCAAACCTCTTTCGGAAAGGCGAAAACCCGCACATACTGATGATGACGGCGACTCCGATCCCACGATCACTCGCGATGACTCTTTATGGCGATCTGGATGTCTCGATCATGCGCGAGATGCCGGCAAATCGGAAACCGGTGGTCACGGAAATCTACCGTGAGAAGCGTCGCGAAGAGGCCTACAAGAAGCTGGAGGGCGAATTGCGAAACGGACGCCAGGCCTATGTCGTCTACCCACTCGTTTCTGAAAGCGAGAAGCTCGACCTGAAGGACGCGATGACCGGACTGGACACGATCAGGGACCGCTTCCCCGATTACCGTGTCGAACTCGTTCACGGCCGGATGTCGAGCGCCGAGAAGGACGACGCGATGTCACGGTTCAAGGCGGGGACAGTTCACATCCTCGTGGCAACCACGGTAATCGAGGTGGGCGTGGACGTGGCAAATGCGTCGGTGATGATCATCGAACACGCTGAGCGCTTTGGACTCAGCCAGCTTCACCAGCTTCGCGGCAGAGTCGGTCGTGGCGCCGAGCAGAGCTACTGTTTCCTGATGGCTTCACACAAACAAACGGAAGAGGGACGGTTGCGACTCGAAGCCATGGAACAGACGACGGACGGCTTTCGAATCGCCGAGGCTGATCTACGCCTTCGCGGGGCCGGCGATTTTTTTGGTACCCGGCAAAGCGGCCTCGCCGAACTTCGAATTGCCGACCTCGTGGCCGACGTCGATATACTGGCTCAGGCGAGAGAGGCGGCACAGAAACTCGTCAGGATGGATCCCGACCTGGCCGATCCGCACCACGCAGTCCTGTCCGAGTTCTTCGAACGCTTCTACGCCGAACGCTACCTTGGATTCGCAAAAGTGGGATAGTCGCGTGATCGAAGATCACGCGGAAACGAAGAGGATAGGAAGATAAGAAGATAGGATTGGGCCGAGAAGGTCATCCCGAGCCATTGCGATTTCTTCGATGCGGCGCAACCACACTAGGGAACTCATAGGAGCGAATGATCGAACCGCGACGCCCTCCCATCTTCCTCGATTCCTCGATTCTCGATTCCTTGATTCCTCGCTTCCTCGATTCCTCGATTCCGTAATCGGATTGTCGAACGACAATCCGATTACGATCAGTGCACGTAGCTGCCCGCGTTGATATCGATCGTACACCCCGTCGCGTGATCCGCAAGACCGCTGGCCAACAGCACAACAGTCGGCGACACGTCGTCAGGCTCCGTCAATCGATCCAGTGCAATCCCACCGACGACGTAGTCTTCACCGTAGAGTTCAATGGCCTCCTTCGCCATATCGGTGCGGACAAATCCAGGCGCGATAAGGAATGCTTTGACGCCCTTCTTACCGAACGCTCGCGCGATCGACCGCGTGTAGGACACGAGTCCTCCTTTCGACGCCGCGTACTCCATGTAGTCTTCCGTGTCGCCGCGGAAGGCGGCACGAGACGCCATCATGACAATTCTTCCGCCGCCGTTCGCAACAAAATGATTGACGGCCATCCTGGACAAAAGTGCCGGTGCTCGGAGGTTCACATTCATCGTCAGCTCCCACGCCTCCGACCACGCATCCGTGTCCATGTCCGGCGGCATCGTCAAAACCATCCCGGCATTATTCACGAGGACGTCGAGTCCGCCGAGCTCCTCGACCGCATTTCTGAACAGCGCTTCGGTGCTTTTCAGGTCCGAAAGATCCGCGCCCACCATCACCGCCTGGGACGGATACCTGGAATGAATCTGCTCGACCCCTTCCCTGCTTCGGTTGTAGTGCAGCGCAACCCGGGCGCCGGCGTCAAGCAGATGAGTCGCGATCGAATAACCGAGTCCGCGACTGGCTCCCGTTACGAGAATGCGTTTCCCCTTCAGATCGATGTTCATTCAATATCCCTTTTTCCGGCAGTGCTTGGGCGGCCGCCGTCTCACGTCCGCCGAGGCAAGATACTACTTGAAGCGCAGACGCAGTGCACGAGCCTCATCACCTCGGTCCACGATGTCGAAGTACGTGCGGCCGATGACAAGGCCGCCGTCCGTCTCGACATCAACGCGCCAGGACCCTCCCTCAACGTTTCGCTTGAAAGAATAGCCGCGGTATCCGCTGGTCCGCCCACCCTCAACCTTGTATCCGATCCGATCCCGTTTTTCCCACACGTCGAGGTTGGGGTCAAACCGATACCAGCTGTGAAAGATCTCATTCTCGAACGAATGGGGCGCGAACACCGATGCGAAACAGTAGACGGCTTCGCCCTCGTCGCGATGAAAAACTTTCGACGGTCGGTTGCGACCGAAGAGTGCATTCGACGGCTCAAAGGAAAGCGCAAACCGGGTTCCGTCTCGCTCAACCGAATGATACACGCCCATTTCACGCACGGCCAACGGAACCGGCGGAATCCACTTGTTCAGATAGAAGACATCGGACAACGCGAACAGCGCCAGCACCACGGCAACCGACCCGTAGCGACCGGTCTTCGAAGGCAATGCGTTTCGCACCACGAGCATACGCCACATCACCCAGCACAGACCCGCCGCGGACAGGCCGGAAAACAGGAACGGCACGAATCCAATCTTCCCGATGGCGACTGGAATGAGCAGCATGAAGAACGAATGACTCGCAACGAACAACAACCCGAAATAGAGAATCGGGCTCCGATCGTGCGCAACAAACTCGTTCGCGACAAGAAGGGATAGCAGCAGCACAAAATAGACGGCTCCGGCCGTGCGGGTCGTGCTTTGCCAATAGAAGATCACGTTGGCACTGAAGAGCGCTCCAAAGGCGAACTGCATGGCATGTGGCAGCCAGTGCTCAAACTTCTTCAGGATCATGGGAAGCGCCCGTCCCGCCCGCCGAAGCATCGCAAAAAACCCGAAAACCGAAACGATTGCCACGTACACTAGAAGAAGGGCGTTGTCAAGCAGCGCATCGGCACGCGTGAGAGTGAGGTAGTCCCAAAGAAATCCGCCAATAAAAAAAACGAAGGCAAACTTCCCAGGGTTCGTCTCGACCAAAAGGCGAGCACGCGTGAAGAGTGTGCTCGACCCCGTCACCCCACGAGCCGAAATGCCCGCCACGCCGGAACCGGCAATATTCTCGACGGACGGCTGCTCCAACGCTAGCGGCTCTTCATAAAGTCAGCGGGT
>JAGQWL010000311.1 GCA_020437385.1 Bacteroidota bacterium | reverse complement strand
TAAAATTACGATTAATCGTATTATTGCGATGAAATCAAGTGCACGGCAGGGAATGGGAAAGGCAAAATCAGACATGTTTTCGCGAGCGGACAACGAGGTTGCAATGCTCGCACACGCGCTCGGTCATCCGGCCCGGATCGCCATCATGCGTCATCTAGCCCGAACGCAGGGATGCATTTGTGGTGACCTGGTGGGCATCCTGCCGCTGTCGCAATCCACGGTGTCACAGCACCTTCTGGCACTGAAGAAGGCAGGCCTAATCGACGGTCAGGTAGAGGGGACGTCCGTTTGCTACTGCGTGAACCGGACCGCATGGAGATCCGCATCGGAACGGCTGCGTCGCCTTTTCGAGTTTGTCGACGAGCGCTGTTGCTGACGACATCCCGCAGCAAACAAACAACGAGACTACAAATGACCACTTCAGATTTTATTCAGCTTCTCGACGAAAGCCCGGATGCGTTGCTCACGTTTCGCGTCCCCGGAGGCAGGGCCGTTCCGTACGGATATCACATTACCGAAATCATGAACGTCCAGATTAACTCGGTCGATTGCGGAGGTCGTGCGGACGCCTATTCCAGGCAGGTCGTACAGCTCTGGAACGGTTCGGGCGCTTCTGAGCAGCTCACTGCCGGCAAGGCGCGAAGCATCTTCAAGAGGGTGCACGCAGTTCGTCCGCTCCTTGTTGATTCGGAGATCTTCTTCGAGTGGGGCGACGATCGGACCCAGACGGCAACATGGTCTGTCGAGCGGGTCGAAGTCGAGGACGGTACGGTCAGGGTGGATCTCCAGGTGCGACAGCCGGTCTGCAAGCCGTCACTCGAAATTGCGAGCGCGTGCTGCGGAAGCGCGACCGAGCGATCCGTGTCCACAAAAGCCTGCTGTTGACCGGGTAATCGTAGCTCAGAACTGGAAGCCGAATCCGATCAGCTCGTTTCGGCCCTCGTCCGAGAACCCGACTGTCGCCTGGAATACCAGTGCATCGGCGAAGTTAAACCAGAGCCCACCGCCGTACCCGGAATGCCAGACGCCGCTCGACTCCGCGTCTGTCCAAACGCGGCCGGTGTCGACGAACCCGAGGACTCCAAGGTCTCCGACCGCCAGGTAAGTGGAAACGTTGAAGAGTTTGATGCGGGCTTCGGCATTCGCCCAGGCTGCGGACCGTCCCGCGAATCGCTTGTTGCGATACCCGCGGAGGTTATTCGACGCCCCAATCGACGAAGCGTCAAAGAAGGGAAACTCTCCAACGATGTGGCTGCCGCCCGCACGAAAACCGAGCGTCGCCTGCGGTGCTTCGCTGGGAGAGATAAAAAACGCGAGGTCCGATCCCAACCTCAGATAGTTGGCGGCGCCCTCCGAGACGCCGGCTCGGTAGACCGCGTCAGACACCCATCGCACGCCGCGGCGCGGGTTCAGTGCGCTGTCCAGCGTCTTCAGGCTGAGTGACGCGCGACCGCCGACAAAGAACTGCGAGTCGTAGGTCGTCGGCGCGAGGCCTGGCTGCGGGATGGCGACGATCCGTGTCGAGTCTTCGGTAACGCGCACAAGTTCCGCGACCGGTCCAACCGAGAGGCCCATTCCGGATCGGGATGTTCTGCCAAAGAGTAGCTCACCACCATAACGTTGAATCTGCGCACGATAGAAGTCGCGGTCGCCGACAGCGTTGGTGGTCTCATTACCGAGTCCGTAATAATTCTGGACGCTCCTCGGCGCAAAGGCGTGCGCATTCGCAGTCATGTCCCAGTTGCCAAACAGTGACGGAAAGTCGCCTGCATATACCGCGTTGTATGCCGATGTCTTTCCCGAATAGTTGGCAACGAGTCGCTGGCGAGCTGCATAAGGCTTCTTTCTGAACCCGTGCCGGATGGATGTAACACCGCCGCCGAGAAACACGCCGTCGTCTCGATTAAACCCGAAAAAGATGGCCGGGAGGCGGACATTATGCGAGTAGCTGCCGCGTTGGTCGTACTGGTTGACCAGCGGATTACGAGAGGTGCGCACACGCGTCTCGCCAGACGCCTCGATGATGTTGCCCTCCTGTGTATCAAAGAACACCGTGTGCCGCCGAATGCCGGACACGTGCGAGTGATCTGCGAGATGATCCTCACCCGTTCCACCCACAATTACAACGCGGATACCGTTCTTTCCGGAGCCATCAAGTTTGAAGCGATCGTTGCCTCCGAGTCCATACAACCTTACCTCTTTCGTTTCTCCGTGAACGAACTGTCGATCATAGACCTGTCGAAGACGCCTGCCTTCTTTCTTCGTTTTGAAGACGGTGACACGCGTGTCGCCGTTCGATGACCGCGTCACGACAAACTCCTCGTGTTTGTTGCTTCCGACGACATCGACAATTCGTGCCTGCAACTCGTAGTACTTCTCAGCCACGCGCGGCAGCCTGGCGAGGCGAGTCCGTAGCGTAGACGCGATTGTCTCCGCATCCATACTCCTGACCGGCTCCGGCATCTGATTAACCGCCATCTGTATGTCGTTGTCGGTTACCGCCATACGAATGCTATCGGCAATCTCAATCCAATCAGTACGTTCAAGGTCGTTGAGAAGCCGGCGGTCCTGCTCGTATCCGTTGTTGCTGAGGCCCTTGAGGTTGCCGTAGTTCGGACCGAAGCCCCTGAACTTCGGGTCGTACCAGGACAGGAGGACCGGCCAAAGCCCGTCCCATTTGTTGAATGCCCAGTCTCGGTCCCTGGGTACGGGGCGATAAACATCTCCGTCTGCGGATTCAAACGCTGCCCAGCGCCACTGATCGCGGTGCCGGTCCCAGTCACTCAGCAGCATGTCGAAGAGCCGGGCCCGAGCAAACGCACGCTGATCGACAACGTCGTCGTTATCTGCAGTGATCTTCCGATACATCGTCGCAGCGCTGACGACGTTCTTGCTGTTGCCGAAGTTGTCGAATCCGGACATGTCGTCGTCCGGACGGATCTCCAGCATCATCAGCTTGTTCGCGAAGTCGGTTTGAAACACGCCGAGGGCAGGGTCATCCGGCACCCAGACCAACCTCGGCTCGGTGTGCAGAACGCCGGCGGCTGTCGCGAGAGGCGGAATCATGAATGCGCTGTACGGATGCTGAGCCGATGTCTGATCCCTGAGAATGTCTCGAGCGATGGTTTTGCGAAAGGCGGCAGGTATCGAATTCTCGGGACGCTTGTCGATGGATCGAAGCACATATTCTCGCTTGTCCGGATTAGCGAGTCGCAGCGAAACCGTCTGTTGCCCGCCGCCGCGCTTGACAGGAGTCAATCCGCCTGCGACATCGGAGATATCGATGACGTCAACCGATACTTCGGTATCCCAGGCGTTTCGGTGGTGTGCACCCCAGAAGAAGCGCTTCACGGGCCCGGCCGCGTAATCCGGATTCGGGGCGATCGTCACAGTGCTGTCGGCTGGAATGTCTAGTGCAGCGGCGGACGGCGGTGGTGCGGCCGTCGGCTCAGATGCTTCGAGGACTTCCGATCGGAACAGTGTTTCGGATTCGGAGCCCGTACTGCCGGCGCCAACAAACTCCAGCGAAACACTGCCGTCCCCACCGATCGACAGGACCGTGAATCCCGGCTTCGCAGACGCGAACGTCGCCCCGTTACCTTTTGCTACGGGGCCGCCCGTCGGACTTCCCGCCACAATGTGGTACAGCTCAGTCTTGCCGGTTTCGAGTTTCGAGAAAAGCAGATTCCGGTCGTGAGACGCCACATAGATCGTTCGCTCATGAGGTGCCAGAATCGAAAGAATAGCCTGTTGTAGATGGGCGTAGTCGGGTGACGCAAGATCGCCACTTCTCCCGACGAGTTTGGCGTAGAGCGGAAGCAGCGATCCGACGATCGGAAGCGGAAGATACGCGTCGCTTGCGGCTGCCGTCAGCGGAAACAGATGGGTTCGAAGCGGAAAATACCCGCCGTGTTCACTACTGGATACGAGTGGATGGTGCCCGGCGAGTATCAGCGTGTCATCATCGTATTTCTCGACGAGTTCCGCCAGTTCCGCAAGCAGGTCACTGCGTTCGCGCAGGTCGTAATCTCCTGTCTCACCGAAAGGTCGTTCGTCACCGGCGAACCACCAGGCCGTGTCGAGCAGAATCAGTCGGAGACCGTCTGCCAGCTTTATCGCATCCGGACCGGGGAATCCGTCGTCTGGTCGAAAGAGGTTTCGCCCGGCCGACGAATCGAGTGCGGCCTCCATTCGGTTCAGTCCGTCGAGTCCGCCCGGCCTGCCGTAGTTCCAGTCCGCTTCACCAGGGACTACATACGTCTTTCCGGGAAAACCCTTCGCGAGTGCAAGCACGTTGTGCAGATCAGCCTCAGCGTCACTCCGCCCCGTTGTTGCCGAATCAGGAAGTCCGGCCCGGGTGGACGATCCGAGCAACACAAGAACGGCGTCTTTCGATTCCTTGCCCAGCCTCGATCGCAGCGCCTGGAGCAACTTGTCGTCAGGAGCTGCACCCGCGGTTTCGCCAACGAAGTAGACTCGCGTCTGAGCCGCATCCTCGGTGGGCGCGGATGAATGCCAGTCCCGCGCTGCCGGAGCGGTGTAGGACTGATACGATGCACAGCCACCGAACGCGATACACAAGGCCGCAATGTACGGCGACAGCGATCGCCCGAAGTGGACCGTTCTTTCCGCGCGTACGCCCGCGGAAACGGCTCTCTTGACGAGGTCTTTCATTGGGAGTATGAATCGGGTGACGTCGGCGGGGTGATCCGACTGGACAGCAATAGATAAGTGTTACTGCCTTGTCACACAAGCGTTGATGCTCACACCCGGCGTTGCTACCGGAAAATGACGGCAGATTTGGTAAGCGATCGCGCGTTGCTGCCCGAAGTCACCCGTATGAAATAGGTGCCGTTTGATACGCGTGCGCCGGAATTGTCCAGGCCATCCCAATACCATGCTGCTGCTGGCGATGTTGGCTGTGGCGCCAATCTCCGAATTTCCCTGCCGAGTACGTCGTAGATCCGGGGCGTCATCAAGGTTGGCTGTTGCGCAGTCCCATCTGGGTGATCGATGTTCAGCCGGATATGCACGCCGCTCTGCGATGGAATCGGATAGACATCGAGTGCCATTGTCTCGGATAAGGATGCGGATGGTTCGACTGATGTGTCTGTTGCGTTCGGACGGCCGGGAGATGACACTTCAAGGAAGTCAAAATGGCCGCCGCCGTCCTCGGTTCTCCCGTATGAGACATCGGTGTCCTGCTCGCCGAACGTCATCGCGTCTACGGTTGTCAGGTCCGGCGCGAAAATCCCAAACTGCTCGCCATCGGCCGAGAGCTTGAAGGGAGCGTGGGCTGGTCCCTGATCCGTCTCGTCATCGAGCCAGATCAGGAGGTAGTCACCCGGGTTGAGGACCGTGTCGGGCGCCGACCACTTATCCGGCTTCGTCAAGTCATCGGTGAGGTAGTAGCCGCTCAGCGATAACGGTGCATCCCCGGCATAGTAGAGCTCGACCCAATCGTCGAAGTCTCCGTGTTCGTCGGATACCGTCGTGTCGTTCGACGCCATCAGTTCGTTGATATAGAGCGGTGGTCCGCTGAACCCGACGGAAATGGTGCGCGGCTGGGTCCCAATCTGCCGTCCGTCGCCTTGCGTGGCGACAAAAGAGAACGTCAACGGCCCGTTGGTTTCCAAGGCGTCCATTGAGCCCGTGAAATGTCCGTCCATCGCGACCTCATCGCCGTTCGTTCCATCGTCGAAGAGTGGTGTGGTAATGGTCCGCTCACCGCTCGTAGCTCGCACTTCTACCGAGACTCCTGACGCGTCATCGACTGCGGTTACGTGGAAAACGATCGGCTCAGCGGCACTCGGAATGAAGGGCTCGTAGTAGCCATCGACGAGTATCGGTCGGATCGGTACCGTGGCCAGTTGGCTTGTCGCCGAGTTGAAGCGGGCTTCGACAAACGGCAGCAGCCCGTACGTTACGTGAGCCCCAAGAGCCGTCGTGTAGCTGTTGTGGAAGTCGTCGATCGAATACCCGTAGTCAAGGGTCCTGAACGTATCCGCCTCAGCCGCGGCCGCAATCAGCGAGTGGATCGCGTTGACGCGGGCTTTGACATCCGTGGGCTCAAAATACCCGAGCGCCTTGCTCAGGAAGAAGGAAAACCGCTGCTCGTAGGTCGGCACCGACAGGATCCGCTCGGTCAGCGGTCGCGATTCGTTGCTGTTTCCCCACGAGTAAACGTTTCTCGTGCCCCAATCGACGCCGGATTCGATGCCATCCCACCACACACCAAACGAGTTGTCAAAATCGTAAGGGATGTATTCGAAGACGCCGGTATTCGGATTGGAGTACAGGTAGAAGTTGTTCTTAAGGTACCAGTAGTTGTCCCAGCTTCCAGTCAGGACGTCAATTGCCAGAGAACGGAGGAAGCCATTCACGTTGAAGACCTTCTCAATCTCTTCCGAGAACTGTGCGTCCGGCGTGTTGTTGAGAACGTCGATGAAGTGGGCGAGGTCGTCGTACCCTTCCAGGTCAGTGTCCTTCAACTTCAGGTCGTAAGGCAGCCGGGACTCGTCGGTCGGGCGGTAGTCGTCGGCCGTTGGACCGAGATACGTCAGATCCGCCGGCCAGAGACACTTGTAGAGATTACCTGCGTCATTGCCGAAGCGGGACTTCAAGAACTGCTCATCGATGTGCTCGACGTTCATGTAGAGCCCGTAGTAAACGTCGTTGATGAAAAAACGGACGTGGGCCGCACGCGATGCAGCGACACCCTGTTGTTGGAAGAGGTCCCACGCCAGCTTCGACCGGATGATCGACGGGTCGTTGTGTTCGCCGTTCAGGTTCAGCTTCTCGACGCCATGAAACTTCTGCCCCTGCACGAACGAATTGAAGGAAACCTTCCACGACTTCTTTGCCGAGAAGCGCGAAGTGTTACCTCGCAGCCTGAGTCCGACGCTTTCGACCGTCTCGGTCGTGGTGCCGTCGTCATAAACGAACGACGCAGGATACTCGACGTCGCTCTCCTCGTTTCCCGGGGCAAGGATAAGGGCAAGATCGGACGGATCGACGAATACCCGCACCGTGGCTACGCGTGAGTCGTCATACAGCGGATTGTATTCAGGCGTGAAATTCTGGGCGATGGCCGTGGTGGCCTGCGCCATCGCGAACAATGCAGCTACCCACGTCGAAAGCCCCATGGGACGCGGCCACGTGAGTATTCGGACCTTGCGAAGGGATCGGGAGGTGGTTTTCATGGCAGATAGCCTATTTCTGGTCGCGGCCGCCGGAGGAGGCACTTGAAGACCCGGTTAACTTGGAAACACCCGGGAGTCGATAGTATTTAGAACGCACAAGATCCTGCAAATCAGCTATTTGAAGCCAATGACTCCCCTTCGTTTTCGTCTGGCTGCTGCTGTGCTGGTTCTCACCGGAATGACAGGTGGAATCGCCGGCTGCGACGGATTTGGCTCGGATGGATCGTCGCGCATCACGGTCAAACTTACGGACTATCCGTTTCCGTTTGACGATGCTGAAGCGGCCATCGTGACGGTACGGCGCGTTGAACTCGCCGGCAGCGATTCCCTCCCACCCGTCGTTCTTTTCGACTCAACGTTTGTCGTTAACCTCCTTGATCTTCGTGACGGTGTTACCGCCACGCTTGCGGAAGCGGATCTCCCGCAGGGCGACTATTCCCAGCTTCGATTCATCGTTGCCGATGACGCGGCGGTCGTGATGAAGGACTCGACGCGCTTCGACTTGAAGGTGCCGAGCGGCCCGCAGACGGGGATCAAGCTGAATCTGCCCGACTTTTCAACGGACGGACTTGGTGACGAGGTCGTCGTGACCGTGGACTTCAACGTGGAGAACTCGTTCGTCGTGAAAGGCAATCCGAATTCGTCAAAAGAGATTGTCGGATTTAATTTCAAGCCCGTACTCAAGATCCAGTCGGTTGAAATCAACGGCGCACCCGTTGATACGACCGCGGCGAACTGATTCCGCGAACGCCGCCGCCAGTCGCCGAGTTGGCTCTTCGGTCTACAGGTGGTTAAAGGGTCCTGTGACGGCGAGAGTGAGCCCCGGCACCTGGATGTTCACAAACATTGTCCGGCCGGAAGGAGAGAAGCAGATTCCGGCAAACTCGGATCGGTGTCCGACGTTGTGCGCGAACGTGTAGATCTGTCCGTCCGGCGTGACCCCACGGATGTACGGATCCAGGTCGTCTTCGCAAACCATGACCTCGCCCGACGGCGAGATCGTAAGGTTGTCGCAGGATTTCATGATGTCTGAGTTGTTCGGTTCAATGAACAGCTCAAGCACGCCGCCGTCTGTCGCGGGCGTCAACTTGAAAAGCTGGCCGGTCTTGGTGCGTCCGCCGCTGGTACACGCGAAGTAGATCACGCCCTCGCCATACCACATTCCTTCGCCGCGGGCGAAAACTGCAGCGCCGCGACTTGCTCCCTGATAGCGCAGGTCGTCCCGCGGCGAGAGCACATTGTTGATGTCGACCCATGTCACATCATACCGGGTGTCCATCGAAGCGCCGGGACCCGGATTCTCGGGCCAGTTCCGCGTGTCGAGTGCATGATGGTCGACAACCACGAGAGCCTGCAGGCGGCCTCCTTCGTGCAAAGCGCCTTGGCGATTCGGAATGAAGCGGTACAGAAGCCCGTCATCGCGGTCCTCGGTGAGGTAGACGATGCCGGTTCCGGGGTCGCACGCGACCGCTTCGTGATTGAACCGCCCCATCGCTTCGATAGGGAGGGGACGCGCACGGGACGGCTCGACCGTGGCCGGCACTTCGAACACAAACCCGTGTGTCTTCTCGGCGGTCCCACTGTGGCTTCCCTTCAGCGTCACATCTTCTTCGCAGGTCAACCACGAACCCCACGGCATGACGCCGCCGGCACAATTCCGCGTCGTCCCGAGAAGGCTCATGAACTGCCGATCGACGCGGCCGGCGGTCTCGTCATATACGATCGTCGACGTGCCGCCCAGAGCGGGCAGCTTTCCAGATCCGTAGTCGAAAAAATCGGCGGGGTCGATGCCCGTTTGGGCGACCGCGCCCTCCGCAAAGGCACCGTGGTTGGTCTGCGTGGGCGCCACTTCGTGATTCCGGACGATGATGACGCGACCGTCGGGTGCTTCGAACGTGCCCATGCCGTCAGCCAATCCCGGCACGCGGAGTCCGTCGGCCATCGTATCACCCTCGCGGGAAATGATCCGGTAGGTGAAGCCTTCCGGAAGGTCCAGCATGCCGAGACGGTCACGTGTGAGCGACCCATAACCGACGGGTGCGGCAGCATTCATGGGCGTCACCGCAGGGCGGCTGCCGCCGCACGCGTAGATCCGCAGACCCGAGAAGCCGAGGCCAAGGTAGGCGGCGTTCTTGACGAATTGGCGGCGAGAGTGTGGCATTGTTCAGGCGGCTGAGCTGCAGGCGTTTGATGAACCGGGCGGCGCGGTGGAAGGTGATCGCAGTTAATCAATATAGTAGCGCATACCCTGGCGGACACGTTGGCGAAATAACGCCTGCGTAGTCACTCTGTGACCGCAATATTATCACGGTCGCCCTACAGCATGTTCGCGAGATTCTTCAGCGTCTGCTCTTTGCCGGCGACGAGGAGCGTGTCCGTGTCCTGAAGTTGCAGGTCCGGATCCGGCGGCATGTGCATCTTGTCCTGAATGACATCGTGGACGGCTACGACGGTGATCTTGTCGCGGCGCCGGAGGTCCAGATCGCGAAGCGTTTTCCATTGCCACTTTTCCGGAACGGCCATCTCCTGCATGCCGAACCCCGCGCCGAGGCTCACGTAGTTGAAAACGGCAGATCCGGAGAGGCGCGTCGCAAGATTCAAGGCCGCCTCGCGCTCGGGAAACACCGTCTCGGTCACGCCGATGCGCGCCATCACACGCGTGTGCTCCTTTGAGATGACCTTGACGTAAATCTCCTCGACGCCAAGGTCGCGCAGCGCCATTGTTGCGAGGATGCTCGACGTGATGTCGTCTCCCGTCGAAACGATGCCCGCGGTGCATTGCTTTGCGCCGAGCTTTTCGAGCGTCTCCTTCTGACGGCCGTCACCGACGACCGCACGCGTCACGTGGGGTGCGATCAAGTCGACGGCTTCGCCGCTCTGGTCCACGGCGATAACGTCGTGTCCTTTCATGTACAGCGCGGAGGCCACACTCGAACCAAAATTGCCGAGCCCGATGATCACGAAGCGTTTCATTGCAGGAAGGTGTTTACTTGGAATGCGGGATCAGCCGATGACAACATCCTCGTACGAGTAGCGCATGCCGCCGATCGGCTCGCGCCACCGGCGTGCCAGCGAAGCGGCAAACGTGAGCGGGCCAACGCGGCCGATGAACATCAACAGGACGGTGGTGATCCGACCAAGACCCGTGAGGCTGTCGGTCACGCCCATCGAAAGGCCGACCGTGTTGAAGGCGCTCGCCGCTTCGAACATGTACTTGAGGAATTCCTCCGGTACCTCGTTGTGCGCAACCGTTCCCTGTTCAGTCGTCGTGAAGACGAAGATTGCGGCGGTAACGAGACCGAACGCCACGGCAACGAGTCCGACGGCGCGCTGCATGGTTTCATCCGGAATGGACCGTCCCCAGAGACTTGTGACGTTGTATCCGCGATAGCGCTGAAAGGCGAAAAGTCCGATGAGCGCGAACGTCGTTGTCTTGATGCCGCCGGCAGTCGAGCCGGGCGAGCCGCCGATGAACATCAGCAGGATCGTGAGGAAGTTCGTGCTGTCCGATGCCGTCGAATAGTCGATGGTGTTAAATCCTGCGGTGCGCGCGGTAACGCTGGCGAAGAGTCCATTAACGAATTTCGCCCACGCAGGCATGCCGGCGAAGGAGACGTGCCACTCAAACGCTGTGAACAACACCCATCCGCCGAGAATCAGGGACCCTGTCGTGACAAGCACGATGCGCGAGTGAAGAGACAGCCGGAAGCGGCGCTTCTGCAGGCGTGCCTTGCGCAGCACGGCGAGTTCCTCCATCGTGAGGAAGCCGATGCCACCGAGCACGATCAGCAGCATGATCACGAGCTGCACAAGCGGCGAGCGCTGGTAACCGGAAAGCGAATCCGAAAACGTCGAGAAGCCCGCGTTGCAGAAGGCACTGATCGAATGAAACACGGCGGGCCAGGCCGCTCCCGTCCAGCCGAGATCGGGGATCCACAGCAGGTACAGCAGCAGCGCGCCGATGAATTCGAATGCGACGGTAAACAAAATGACGCTGCGAATCAGGCGACGGAAGTCGAGGTTGGGGATGATCTGGGTCATGCCGGCGGCGAGCACCTCGTGTCGAAGCGAAAGGCGACGACCGAGTGCGACGATGATCACACTCGTAAACGCGATGATGCCGAGGCCGCCGAGCTGGATCAGCAGCAGGATGAAGGCCTGGCCCAGTGGCGTGAAGTACGTCGCCGTGTCGACGACGATGAGCCCGGTGACACACGCGGCGCTGGTCGACGTGAACAGCGCGTCAAGCCAGGACAGCGGTTCGCCGGTGTAGAGGCCCGGGATGACCTTGAGGCCGACCGCGCCGAGCGCGATCAGGACGAAGAACGAACCGACGAAGAGCTGGGGGGGAGTCAGCTTCCGCCAGGTAGTGTTGCCCCAGGGCGAATCGGCTCGTTTCAGGAATGCGGGAAGGAGCGACGTGGCAGGTTTGCTGGTTGTCCTCGAATATCGTGGGTCCGCGCTTCAGGCGATCCTTGCGGACGGCTAAAATATACGGATCGCTCGAACGGATGCTCCCGTTCGAACAGGGCGGTAGCGCTTCCTGTTGATCAATCCCGCTAATAGACCTGTATCCCAAATCCGATGCCAGGGATTGCCATCGTTACGTGGAGGCGCTTTCCATAAGCATTGGGCTCCAGCAACAGGGTCAGTGACGGACGAAGGTAGAAGCGACTCGTGATCGGTACGTATCGATACGCAGCGCTTACCGTGAACAGCGGCAGATCCCATTGCACCTCGTCGTCGAACACGTCATACAGCACCACGACGCCGAGCCCATACTCGAACCATCCGTGAAGTCCTTGATTCGGTGATGCACGGTACCCCGACTCGAATGCGAACGGTCGGATGCCGAAAAACGTAACGATGCCACCGCTTGCTCGAAGAAAAAATTGTTCGACGGACAGCTGATAACTGGCGCCTACGATAACCGGGCTGGGGAGGTCGATCGAAAGCGTGTGCTCAATTCGCCGGTGAGCGAGGCCCTGTGCATGGGCCGGTGGTGCTAGACAGAAGCCGGCCAGCAAGACTTGAAGCGGCAGGAATCGCATGAAATGTTTCCGATGCAGGAGGGACGTGTGGCAAGCTCTCCAATGCGTAGGCTTTATCCACTACGCGGATGGGTAGTGCTGCGGAGGGGGCCGGCGATCTGTACCGATTTTTCGACGCGCGCTTGCGCACGCTTGATCGATGACGTATACTGAACCACATGGTTCAGTATAAACGATATGTCGATGCGTCGTTCGCCGCGCTGTCCGATGCCACCCGACGTGGCATCCTGGAGCGCCTGGGGCGATCGGACGCGTCAATAACAGATCTCGCCGGGGAGTTTCAGATGACCCTCACCGGCATGAAGAAGCACGTGGGTGTGCTGGAGCGGACCGGCCTCGTCACGACCGAAAAGGTCGGCCGCGTGCGGACCTGCAGGCTCGGTCCGCGGCGGCTGGAGGCGGAGGCGGCGTGGATCGAAAGCTACCGACGGCTCTGGGAGGCGCGCTTCGACGAGTTGGACAAGATCGTTGCGGACCTGAAACGGACCGATGCGTCCCTTCACGACAAAAATCCAAAGTGAGTTAAACCGAGATGAGCAATCCGACCGACGTAGAACGAACCTCTGACCGTGACCTGGTCATCACGCGGACCTTCAACGCGCCCGCCCGCATCGTCTTTGAGGCCTGGACCAAGCCGGAGCTGATGAAACGCTGGTGGACGCCGAAGTCATTCGGGATCACGTTCGTCTCGTGCGAGATGGATGCGCGAACGGGGGGTACGTACCACTTCGTGTTCAGTCATCCGGAATTCGAGCAGCCGATGGCGTTCCACGGAAAGTACCTGGAGGTGACGCCGCACTCGCGCATTGTCTGGACGAACGAGGAGAGCACCGATGGCTCCGTTACCACGGTGACCTTTGAGGAGAAAGACGGCAAGACGCACCTGAAACTCCACGAATTGTATCCGTCGAAGGAAGCCCTGGATGAAGCAATCGAATCGGGAAGCTCGGGCGCGGCACCGGAGCAGTTCGTTGCGCTGGACGAGTTGTTGGCGTCGTTGGTTGGCGCCTGAGACACCGGCGCGTGACGATCCATTCGAAGAACGTTGGAACAACATAAAACGCCCGCAAGCCATCGGCCTGCGGGCGTCTTTTGCAAAGTGGAGATGCCGGGAGTCGAACCCGGGTCCGAATGGACGCCCGAATCAGGCGTCTACGTGTGTAGTCGGTCTATTAGATCTCGCCGCGCCGGAAAGCCAACCGACCGGGCACCAACGCAGCAAAGTTCGATCAGTGTTTCGCCTTCAGTCGTTCGAACAGCACAACCTCGGGCTAGTCCGTCTTAAGCCATGCCGCTGAACAGGGTGCCGGACAACCCCGAGCAGCGACAGATGGCAGGGCTTAAATCAGGTTATAGCTGATTAAGCGGCCATCGCATACGAATAATCGTTTGCAGTTATATGTTCAAGGCGGTGATTAACGAGCTCACCAAGAGGCTCGACACGCGACCTGTCGCTCGCACCATCCGTCGAAACCAGAACATCCCCAGTATTTGAAAGAACGGCGGTCGCTTCTTGTGTCAGATTGGCACCCAAAGGCGTCTACCGACCTGCGACCTGCTTTCTTACCATTTATTACGCTTATTACACCAGTACCGTGCCGAAAGTGTTTCCGGCCGGCGTTCCTGCTAGCGTCGTGCCACCTTGTCGCGCTCAACCGCCGACCCAATCGGCACCAGATTCTCCTTTTCGAGCGCTTCGGTTAGATCCGGGACCACCGCCCGCCGGATGCTCCGCTTCAGAAACGGCATCTTCGACCGGTTGCCCGTGAAGTAAACGCGATACGGATGGATCATCAGCCGTACGTACCGGTCGTTGATCGGAATCAGCTCGAGATTAATCCGGATGTCGTAAAGACCCCACCGATTGAACGTCCGCTCGTTCGTTGCGACGACGTTCGGGGCAGGAGGGACGTCCACTTTCCAACCCGCCGCCGCGACCGCGCGCTCCAGTCGAGCAATCGTTGAATCGGTTGTCGCCGTCTCGGCGTCGTATTCGTAGTCCGTGTACAGCGGGGCGAAGGAAGGCGAACACGCGGTGAGCATGACGGCAGCCAGCACGGCGGCGAATGCGATCGGGCGGAGTCCGACGTTTCGGTGCCCAAGAAGGACGCTTCTGCGTTCTGTGCTGGATTGGTTCACGTGCCTGTCCTGAATCCGGTACGGGTGAGTCAGGGGCGTTGTATGCGGTTGCCCCGAATAGGTTACCGCACGGTTAGGGCAATAATAAGCCCCGGAGGCAGAAGAAAGGGTACGAAAGAAAAGAGCCGGGCAGGCATGCTCACCCAAACATGGCTGCCCGGCAGCGGAGGCCTTCCGCGGTGCGCCAGGCGCACCTTGCTGTCCCGGGCGTTGGAGGCGAACCGGGACGACCTGTTTACATTCCAAGTGCCGTGCCAAATCGTCTCCTACGTGTTAGAATACGAGTTGGACGATGTCACGCGATCGTGATCGACAGTGGGCGCCGGCGCTGCGTATGGTTTCGATACGGTGGTTCAGCGACTACCGAATGGTTTTGAAACATCAGTCGTCGAAACGACAGGTACTACTCAAAACGCCTGTAACTAACCGGACAGGCTCATTTCCGGGATGCCGACGATCTCATGCAGGAAGTCCAGCATGTGGCGGTTAAACTGGTTCGGCTGCTCCAACATGGCGGCGTGCCCACATTCGTCGATGAAGTGCAGGCGACTGTCCGCGATCCCTCGATTGAATTCTTCGGCGACGTCCGGCGGCGTAATGCGATCGTTCAAACCCCAGACCAGAAGCGTCGGCGGGACAATCTCCCCGAGCCGCTTCGCAACCGATTCAGCCTGCACGGCCCGAGCCATTCGAATCAGCCGCACGGCACTGTTTCGGTCGTTTACGATCTCGTACACCTCGTCAACGAGGGCCTCGGTGGCATGCGCCGGGTCGTAGAAGGTGAAAGCCGCCCGTCGCCGCAGTTCGTCGCGATCCTTGCGGCGCAGCATCGACGTACCCATTTCCACTTCGTAGATGCCGGAGGCACCGCAAAGCACGAGTGCACTTACCGTATCAGGATGCTGGATCGTGTACAGGAGCGCGATGTGGCCGCCAAGAGAGTTACCGGCGAGGACCATCTTCCGGATTCCGATGGCGGCAACAAAACGATGTACGTAGGCCGCCAGGCCCGAAACCGACGATTCGCGAAGCGGCAGGTTGTAGACCGGGATAAGCGGAACGATCACACGATACTGCTTCTCCGAAAGAAACTTGATCGTTTCGGCCCAATTCGAATGATCGCCGAGCATCCCGTGTAACAGTACGACCGGCGGCACGTCACTGGTAGGCCCCTCGTCCACGTACCGGAAACCTGCACGCTCGTGTATTTCGAAGGAGTGGCCCATTGACGGCGGGAAAGGTTGCGGCAGGTGTGCAGGCGTGACGCCAGACCCGTAAAATGCCATTTAGATTCGTTGAAGATACGCCGATTGGCCTGCGAAAACCACTAAAGGCCGCTCGGTCCGTCGCCCTGCGTATCCGACGGAGTTGTTGTCTCACTGGTGGAACAAAGTGGACTCAAGCACGGTGTCGCATTGTTGATACAGCGGGTTTTCCGTATTTTCCGCTTATCTCTAGAGGTGGGCTCCGTCAAAGATCGCGGCAGGATCACAAACCGGATGAAGACGTTAGAACAACTCGTCCGGCAACGTTCCAGCGAAAGGTTTTCAACTGCACGCAGCACAGGTCTGGCGGCCCGATACTTTCATCGACATTTGTAAACGGTAGGTAAGCATGCCCTGCGGAAGAAAAAGGAAGCGTCACAAGATTGCGACGCACAAGCGCAAGAAGCGTCTCAGGAAGAATCGACACAAGAAGAAGGCACGCTAGTCTGATTCTCGGATTCGTCCACGGGGCTGCTGTCGTTCAACGGCAGCAGCTTTTTCGTATGGTCGGGTCGCATCGGTCGGGTCGAGGCGCCGGGGGCGCAGCACCCGGTCGCAGCACTCGGTCGCAGCACCCGGTCGAATCACTCGGTCGAAACACCTGGACACATCGTTCGATCCAATCACCACCACGACCAAGACATGAAAGAGCCGTCTATTGCGGGAATTGCTCGAGCGGCCGTATGGGGTCTCGTCCTCGGCGGGGGAGTAGGCTTTGCCCTCGGCATGCTGCTCGCGCCGGAAGAGGGGCAGAAGCTCCGTCGGCGCCTCGCCTTTCAACTCGACAACCTGTCCGGCGAAATCGGGAAGTGGGTTGACAGCTTTTCCGCTGCACCGGAATCCAGCGAGGCGCGCCAGAAAGGTGAGTCGCTGATCGCCGACGTCGAACAGCGTGCACGCCAGATCCAGCACGACATGGACCAGCTCCTCGAGCGTTACCCCTCGCGCCGATCCGCCGCCTCGAACTAAGGAGTCGAACCCAGGAGCCGCATGCCGAACTTCGCAATTCTACTTGCACCGTCGGAAGGAAAGGTGGCCGGGGGGAATC
>JAGQWL010000310.1 GCA_020437385.1 Bacteroidota bacterium | reverse complement strand
CGATCGTCGATGGTCGGGAGGCAAGGCGCGCGGTCGACCTGATCTGTCGCATCTACGAAGTCGCGGGAACGAAAAGCTGACCTGACAATACGTTTCGGGTTCCTCATGCGCTCATCCGCTCATCCGCTCATCCGCTCATCTGCCCATCCGCTCATCCGCCCGTCCGCCCATCCGCTCACTCGACGGTTCGATCGGCAACGCTTTGATAATCGGACGATTCGTCCAGCCACCCATCCGACAACGAACACTGACACGACCGCATGATCTTTACCGGATTTACAGACGAGGCGGGCTCGAGCCTCGAAATGCAGATCAAGGCGACGAAGGCCCTCGGCTGGGCGGATTTGTCTGCCCGCACGATCGGCAGCGCAAACATCCACGATGTGCCGGAGGCTGAGTTCGAACGGATCGTCGCGCGCCTCGAAGAGGAAGACCTGCACGTTTACGAGTTCGGTTCGCTGATCGGATCGTGGTCGAAAAAGATCACGAGTGACTTCGACATCACGCTGGCCGAGATCGACCGCGCGATTCCGCGGATGCATCGGCTTAACACGAAGGTCATCCGCGTGATGTCCTATGCGCAGGAGCCGTGGGGAAGCGACCAATTCGAGGCCGAACGTTTCCGTCGGCTGCGAGCCATCGTTGAGCGCTTTGCCGATGCCGGCATCACCGCAATGCATGAGAACTGCATGAACTGGGGCGGATTCTCCGCTGCGCACACGCTGCGCCTCATCGAAGAGGTGCCCGGCCTCAAACTCGTGTTCGATACCGGCAACCCGGTGTCCCAGCGAGATCGATCGAAGCCAGGTTCACCGTGGCAGGACGCCCTCGAGTTTTTCATGGCCGTCAAGGACCACATCGGTCACGTTCACATCAAGGACGCCACGATGGAGGGCGGCGAATCGGGAGACGGCGCCGGTCCGCAGCCGCGCTACACGTGGCCGGGCGAAGGCGACGGCAAGGTTCGGCAAATCGTGAAGGCCCTGATCGAGTCGGGCTACAACGGGGCTATCGCGATCGAACCCCACGTGGCGACGGTGTTCCACGATCCGGAATCCGGCGAAGTCACGGATGCCGAACGATTCCTGCTGTTCGTGGAATATGGAAGGCGATTTTCCGAGTTGTACTACTCGATAGCGGGCGAATTGAGCGAGTGACAGTTCGGCCTTCGTCTGTCACCGGCTTGATGCAAGCGCCTGCTCGATGTCTGCAATCACGTCGTCGACGTGCTCGAGCCCGACCGAAATGCGGACGAGCCCGGGCGTAATGCCGGCCTCGAGGCGCTGCGCTTCGGTTAGTTTCGAGTGGGTGGTTGAAGCAGGATGCGTCGCGATTGTCCGCGAATCACCGAGATTAGCGGACAGCGAGAGCAGCTCCAGACTGTCGAGAAACGCCCGACCGCGATCCACGCCACCTTTGAGCTCCATGGTCACGAGTCCGCCGCCGCGCTTCATCTGTCGCCTCGCGAGTTCGTACTGCGGATGGGCATCGAGAAACGGGTAGTTCACGCTGATCAGATCCGCGTGATCGATGAAGTGCCGGGCCAATGCCTCCGCGTTGTCGCAATGCCGGTCCATCCGCACAAACAACGTCTCCAGACTTTTTGAGAGTACCCACGCATTGAAGGGTGAAAGCGCCGGACCCGTGTTGCGGCAGAATTTGCGGATGGCCGCGACATGGTCCTTGCCGCCGATGACCACGCCGCCAAGCACGCGGCCCTGTCCGTCGATAAACTTCGTTGCGGAATGCGTGACGAGGTGAGCGCCGAACGTGGCAGGGTTCTGCAGGACAGGCGTCGCGAAGCAGTTGTCGACGTTCAGGATCAGATCGTGTCGCTTCGCCAGCGCGCCGGCGGCCTCGAGGTCGACGAGCGTAAGCCCCGGGTTTGACGGCGTCTCGACAAAGAACATCCTGGTGGACGGGAGGATAGCGGCATCCCATGTTTCGGGGGCGGCGGGGTCAACCATCGTGTGAGTGATACCGAACCGCGGCAGCACCTGCGTCAGGATCGTGTACGAAGAGCCGAACAACGCACGCGAGGCGAGAATGTGGTCGCCGCTGCTGAGGAGTCCGGCGAACCCGGCAAAAACAGCCGCCATCCCAGTCGCCGTTGCAAACGCGTCGTCAAGACCTTCGAGCATCGCCATCTTGGTTTCGAACTCGCGCACATTCGGATTCGAGAAACGGCTGTAGATGTTGCCTTCCTCTTCGTCGGCGAAGAGCGCACGCATCTGCTCTGCATTGTCGAAGACGAAGCTCGAGGTATTGAACAGCGGCGTCGCGTGTTCGCGGTGTTGGGTGCGCTCGGTCTGCAGACGGATCGCAAGTGTTTCCGGATGGAGCTGTCGCATCACGCGTTGTCTTGTTCGATCGTTACCTTCCAGGAGATGTTGACGGAGGACTCCAGCATCCGGGTGACGGAGCAGTATTTGTCCATCGAAAGTGTGATGGCACGTTCCACACGTTCGGGGTTGAGCCGCTGTCCGGGCTTTGGTGCGACGATGTAATGTACGACGATG
>JAGQWL010000309.1 GCA_020437385.1 Bacteroidota bacterium | reverse complement strand
GGCTCACAGGAGATGGCCGCAGAGGTGTTGGACATGCCCTTCTCGACCTTTCGCCGGCATCTCAAGAAGGGCGTGACAGAGTTGGGTGAGGCGCTCTGGCTGATTGAGATCGGGTGACGGCGGTCGCCAGAAAATGAGCACCTTCTGGCCTGTAGAATGAGCATATCTGCCCCATATCGTGCGTTTGCGCCCGGCAAATTGCCGGCGGCCACAAGCAACGAACGCACGAGATGGAAGAGCGCGGGGCCCTCGAGGTCGACCTCTGTAACCGACTGATTCAGGCAATCAACGGCCACGATGCCGATGAACTTGCCGATCTGCTGGGCTCGGAGTACGTCGATGTCGACCTGACCCGGTCACGAGTGAGCAGCGACGCAAGCAGCTTCCTCGGAACTGTATCTGCCATCCTCGATGCCTTTCCCGACGCGAGTATTCGGGCATGTATCGCCTACGTTCGCGATTCGAGAGTTGGCATCTACTGGATCGTCGCCGCGACTCAAACAGCGCGTGTTCTGGGGGTCCCCCCGACCCACCGCAAGGTCCGCTTCTGCGGCTTCACGACGCTGACAATCCGACGTGGAAAGTTCTCACACGGATTGCACCTCTGGGATCTCGCCGGCCTCCTCCGCGACCTGCGACTCGTTGCCGACCTGACCGAAGAGCCTGAACGGTTCGATCCCGAAGCCGACCTCTTTCCACTGCTGGACAAGACGGACGGCTGCGTGACGGTACCGATGGAGGACCGCGCATGACATCGCTCATTTGCATCAGAACAACCATGTTGAAATACAAAAAAACCCTCGGCGCACTGCTGACACTCGGCTCACTCGCCGCAGTGCTGGTATTTGCGCCTCGCTTCGGAGATGCGTCGAGCCACAGGGAAGCGCCGCTGATCTCAAACGATCCGTTGGCAGACAATACCGACCTGTATGCGTTCCGCTCTCCGGAAGACCCCGAAACAGTGACCATCATCGCGGACTACATCCCGCTCGAGCTGCCTGAGGGCGGACCGAACTACAATACGTTCGGCGAAGACATCCGATACGAGATCCACGTAAAGAACGACGCCACAACAACGGGCGACGACATCACGTATCGGTTCACCTTCACGCAGGAAAACGAAGACCCGACAACCTTCTTCAATATCCGCCTCGGCAAGCAGAACCTGAAGACGACGTACAACGTCGAGAAGAGTGTGCACGGCGGACCATTTGAAGTCGTGTCGCAGGGCGCCGTCGTTCCGCCGAACAATATTGGTCCGCGTTCCATCGAGAGTGAGGTTGGTCTGAACACGACCTACGAGGCACTCGAGGACGGTGCAATCTGGATCGCAAGTACGGGCGAAAAGTTCTTCGCCGGTCCGCGCGACGATCCGTTCTTCGTGGACCTCGGCGGGATCTTCGACCTCGGACAGACGCGCTCGGAATTTGGCGACGACCCGGCAAACTCGGACAACGCGCGTGACGCCGTTGCAGGGTACAACACGCACGCGATCATCATGCAGATTCCAATCAAGAACCTGCAGAAGGACGGCAATCCCGTCGGAATGGCGGAGAACATACTCGATCCGGACTACGTGATCGGCGTGTGGGCGTCAGCCAGCCGACCAGCGATTCGGACGCTCTCGCCCGAAGGCGAGAAGCCGACGTATAGCGGCGACTGGGTGCAGGTGTCGCGCCTCGGTATGCCGCTGACGAATGAAGCGGTCATTCCGATCGGTGAAAAGGACCGCTGGAATTCAATGACGCCTTACAACG
>JAGQWL010000308.1 GCA_020437385.1 Bacteroidota bacterium | reverse complement strand
CAAGCACACGCGCCGAGACCGGCGAAATCTGCATGGTCTGGTTGAACGGGGCAACAGTCCCGATGACTTCGACAACGTCACCCACAAGGAGGTCGCCTACGCCTGTCGCCTGGTAGTTGCCGTCTACAAGCTGAATTCCCTGGCCGAGCGGTCCGGTGCTTGCAGCGGACGTGTCGCGGACGAACACGTGGACTCGCGACGGAACGCCACTGGACAGGTTGGCCAACCCTGAATTTTTCGGGTTCGACATCACGACCGCGACGACGCGAACGGAGTCACCGTTCTGAACTTCGTTGCCGTAGATGCGCGAGCTGATGGTTGCAAAGTCCAGAGTGGCGCCGTCCGCCTCGAGTGCGGCGACACTATCCGGATTGATTGAGTTGATCTGACGGATGGTCACATCCGCGATCTGCGCATAACTGGACCACCCGATTCCTGATAGCAGAATCAGAAAGATCCAGAGTCTGGTAGCTCTCTTCATGTATCTCCCTTTTGTTGTGTTGATCGATTCGATCGACAGTTCACTTGATGATAACGAATTTCCCCTGCTGGACATCCCCCGAGTCGAGATCCTTAACGGTGAAGAGGTAGAGTCCACTCGATATTCCAAGACCACCGTTCGACAGGAGGTCCCATGAGTGTTCGCCTCCCGGCAAGATGCGGTTATCGGCACTGAAGTTGTCGTACCACCGGATATCGCCGATGTACTCGGAAGACTCGTGTCGAAACTCGTCGACAACTTCGCCGGCCGCCGTATAGATGCGGATCTCTGAGCGAGGGGGAAGATTGTAAAAGTTGAGCCGGCGGGTGCGAGCAGTTGTTCCGTCCCAGGCGGCCCCGACCCGATAGGGATTCGGATAGACACCAACCGTTCGTTCAAGCCCGGATTGCGCCGGTGTGCCGGGGAACACTCTCATCGCCGTCGCAACCTTCGAGGACTCGAACGACGGCAAGCCCGCATCCACATCACCTTCGTCAAATGCGGTGATTGAAAACAGGTATTGCCACCCGTTAAGCAGGTCCGGTGCTTCGAAGCGATACCAGTACTGCGTTGTGTCGTCCGGAAACACGACTGGCTCGTTCAGTGCAACGTCCGAAAAACCATTGTTGTAGCCGGTGCGGTTGCCCGGCGTATCGTACTGGGCAATGAGGGACGCGGCAGACAGAATGTCGCCTCCCCTGTCGTCCCCGGGGTTGGACCGATACAGCCGGTAACCCTCAAAGTCCTGAAAGCCCGTGACAGGATCGATTGACCGTTCGGCCGTCTTGTCCCAGTACAGCACGGTCCTGGGTGTGGTCGAGCTCTCCCCATCGTACTCGAACTCGACGCGCATGCGTGGTGAGCGAGGGGGCTCCGGAATGACGTACCGGTCCAACACTCCGTTACCGTTTACGTCCTCACCGGGGTCGAGAACCCCGTTAAAATTGCTGTCCTCCCCTGAATACGTCCGCCGCGCCCAGAGCACGTTGTTGATCAGGTTGACACGAGACTCAGCGGTGTCGATGGGCTTTCCGGATGGGCCCTGAAAATCGTCGGGTTTGGTCGCGGCCACGAGGGCAAACGTCACCTGGAGCGTGTCGCCCGGTGCGACCGTGGCGAATGGGCCGATCGGCGTCAGTCCAATCCAGTTTCCAGCGGATATCACGCCGTCCGTTCGAAGGCGCTCGTTCCAATCCGTTCGTGCCGTCTCGTACTCGGTTTCTGATACGAAGTTTGCCGGATTCGGATAGGGCAGTGCCATCCGCTGGTATTTCAGATTATCCGTCAAGGGACGGGACAGCTCGGCGCTGCCGCCCGCGAACGACCACCAGCGAGGATTCACCGTAGGTGGCGCATAGCCGTCGCGGATGTATTCATCGGCTAACGACGGATGAAAGAAACGGCGCCGTCCTGTCGCAGGGTCGTTCCATTCTGCGCCAAGTATGACGATCGAGCCGTACGTGTTGATCGTCTCTTCTGTGCCTCCGGCGTTGAAGGCATAGGATGTCAAGAGGCTGTCGATGAAGCCCAGACCGGCCTTGTTGAAGAAGGGGCTTCCCGAATCTGTTGTCGTATTGATGTTGCGGACAACGAGGTCGTGATACATGCCAACATACACACTATCCCACGCAGCCTCGCTGACGTTGACAATGTCAAAATTCAGGATCACGAAGTATTCGGCAAACGCGAAGTTCCACGCATGCGTCGTCATCGTTACCGACGCGCCGAGTCTCCCCGAGGGGTCTGGCATTGGGATGCTTGTCCCCGGCACGAAGGCCAACGTGTCGACAAAAGACCCGACGAAGTCCTGATGACTCGTCGCGAGTGTGCTGAAAGCGTCTCGCTCCGGTAGTGTGGATAACTCGCGAAGGGTAGAGGACTGAGCGAATTCATACCCTGAGCGCCCGGGAGAGTAGCCGCTTGGATCCGTCTGCGCCCCTGTGCGAACGGTTACGACGCCATCGCTGCGAATTGCACCAATCCACAGGCCGGACTCGAACAGGTGCTCGACGCCGGAGTCAATCGGGTATTCGAAAGAGGGAGGTCCCGTCGGGTTGTTGCGGACGTTGCTTTTGCCGACAAACCCGGCATTTGTCACCGTAACTCCGACGTTGCCGATGTCAACAACAGCCTCTTCGAACGGCGCATTCTGGCCGAACGCCGCCTGCGGCGCCGCGCACAACAGCAACACGATCAGTGCCGCCGAAGGTCGTACCTTACGACCGCGGGATAGAATTGAAGCTGCTGGGGCGAACGAGGGCACTTCGAATGCGTACGTTACGTGTCTACGGAACTTAACTGCGATACCTTGCAATGCGCGACTGTCGATAATCTAGACCGTGATGCGTCGGCTCAGGTACCTCGTGGAGATGGAATGAAACTTGTCTTTCGGTTCCGCTCGCGTGCCCATGATGCGGACGTAGAACTTAGTGAGTAATATCCCCAATTTAAAGGCTGACGGCCGTCCGAATATAATCTTATTGTGAACCCTTCGTCCCTCAACCCGGCTCAACAAACTGCTGCCGAATGACGCCGCTTACGTCCTTCCGGAACCCGGACACCACCCCTCTACGGGTTGTGCTGCCGCTTTGCCTCCTGCTGACGGCGATCGGGTGCACTCGCACCGGCGTCCGCGGCGATTCGTACGTGTACGGATCGCGAAGTCAGGCGGACACGACGGGTACAGGCCGTATCTATTTCGGGCGCGAGATCGGTTCGGTGACGGCACACGCGGGCGGTGCCGAGTGGATGCAGCAACAGGATCGCGACACGGCGGAACTGCCCGACCGACTGGTTGAAAACCTCGACCTCAAGCAGACCGACGTCGTCGCCGATATCGGTGCAGGGACCGGCTATCTGACGTTGAGAATCGCTCCTGTCGTGCCCTATGGCAAGGTGTACGCCGTGGACATCCAGCCGGAGATGCTGGATTCAATCCGGGTTGCCGTCGATTCCCTCCACCTCACGAACGTCCAGACAGTCCTGGGTTCCGACAAAAGCCCCAATCTGCCGGCCAATTCAACAAACGTCGCACTCATGGTCAACTCCTACCACGAATTCTACTATCCCTGGGAAATGATGCACGCGATTTTCGGTGCCCTCAAGCCGGGTGGTCGCGTTGTGGTGATCGAGTATCGCGGAGAAGATGCGACCATAGACTTGAGCCCACTTCATAAGCTCACTGAGGCGCAGATTCGCAAAGAGATGGAGGCCATAGGCTTCGAGTACCGCAATCGGCGGGATATCCTGCCGCGCCAGCATTTCGTTGTCTTTCAGAAACCCTTCGGCTCGGAAGTACCTTAATGCCCGTGGCGGATTGTCGATAAATTAACCGGGTATGTTTGAGTCTGCTGGCGGTCCATTGCCGTCGCGGCAGACTTCATCAATGCATGGCACAGCAAGATTCAAGTACGGGCTTTCAACACGAGCGGCGTCGCACGAATGACGCCGCCCCAGCCGCCCATGCCGCGCCGGATCCGGCACCGACCGACGGTCCGCGCCCGAAGCTGCTCGCCGTTGAAGACAACCCCGAAATGCTGATGCTTCTGAGGCACCTGCTTTCCGTGAACTGGGAGGTTCATACCGGGGTCAACATGGAAACCGCCATTAGTGAGGTCGATGCCAACCAGTTCGAGATCATCCTGATGGATATCAATCTTGGAACGCAGGAGACCGGCGTCGATGTGCTTCACCGTATCCGGGAGCGAGCGGCGTATCGAACGACTCCCGTAATTGCTGTGACGGCCTATGCGCTCCCCGGCGACCGGGAACGGTTCCTCGAAGAGGGTTTTGACGACTATATCGGAAAGCCGTTTACGAGGCAGCAGCTCTTTCGCCTGCTTGACTCAATCATGTCGCGTAGAAGCGCGGATCAGCGTCAAGCGGACTCCGGCAAGTAGCCTGTCGCCAGCTTGCGGTACGACGCGGCCTGGGCGGCAACCCATCCGCCATCCCGATCCAACTCGGCAGCCATCAGCTGCGCAACATTCTCGGCGGCGTCCATGCTGCCGCGTGCATCGAGTAACAGGCAGCGGGTGCGCCGCGCCAGCACGTCCTCGACCGTCAGCGCCATTTCGTGACGGATCGACCATACAACTTCCGCCAGGTTATAGGGCAGACCTTTGACAACGGGTGCACCCAGTTCGGGTCGATCGTTCAACAGTGACCTGATCTGCGAAACGTCGGACCCGTACGAATCCAGGTGACCACGGTCCGCCGGTATGTCGACATCCGGTAGATCCTCCCGATAACCGTGCAGCTTCAACTTCTCGGTCTGCGAACTGCTCTCTTTTAATCGACCAACGATGGCCGCCTTGTCAATGACGTCTGCCGCCATGCGGCGGTAGGTTGTCCACTTGCCGCCGGCGATCGTGACGAGCCCTGACCGGCTGATGTGAACCACGTGCTCGCGCGATACGGATGCGGTGTCTTTCTCGTCCGCCGGAGCGACGAGTGGCCGCAGTCCCGCAAAGACGCTGAGGATGTCGGCTCGCGTCGGATCGTTGGTCAGATACTTCACGGAGCAGTCAAGGAGGAAGTCGATTTCCGCCTCCAGGGGTCTCGGTTCGAGTGACACAAGATCAACCGGAGTGTCTGTGGTGCCGACAACCACTCGATTGTGCCACGGGATTGCAAACAATACACGCCCGTCTTCCGTTGACGGCACCATGATGGCCGCCTCGCCGGGAAGAAACGACCGGTCCAACACAATGTGGACTCCCTGGCTGGCCCGGACCATTGGAACGGAATCCGGATCGTCCATGGTTCGAATCGTGTCGGTGAAGACGCCCGTAGCGTTTACGACGGAGCGCGCTCGAATCTCATACTCCTTGCCGGTTGTAGAATCGACTGCCAGCACTCCGTTCGTGAGATTGTTCTCTTTCGTGAGACCGACTACGCGGACGTAGTTCAGTACCGTTGCGCCAAGGTCAACAGCGGTGCGAGCAAGTGTTATCGCAAGGCGCGCGTCGTCGAACTGGGCGTCATAGTACAGCACGCCTCCGCGCAGCTGGTCGGGCTCGATCGTTGGAATACCGTCAAGCGTTTCCTCGCGCGATAGATTTCGGGAATCACCCAGGCCAAGCTTGCCTGCCAGCATGTCGTACAAACGGAGTCCGACACCGTAGAACGGCCCTTCCCACCAGTCATAGACGGGGACGATGAACTGGAGATTCCGGACAAGGTGGGGGGCATTGCGCCGCAGCAGACCCCGCTCCTGAAGTGCTTCGAGGACGAGGGAGACATTACCCTGCTTGAGGTAGCGGACGCCGCCATGCACCAACTTTGTGCTGCGGCTGCTTGTACCCTTCGCGAAGTCGCTCTGTTCAAGCAGCAACGTGCTGTAACCCCTGGATGCGGCATCGACGGCAGCACCCAGACCCGATGCACCGCCACCAATCACAATCACGTCCCACTGCACTTCGTCAGTCAGCCGGCTGATCATCCGGGACCTGTTCATAACTCAACCCCTGACTTTATATACTTGTTTAGTCGTCATCCGAGACCGGCGCTGACCTGTTACTCTCGAGGTATCTGACCGGTCCGATCGCTTCGAGTCGCGAGCCAATGCCCGGTTCGCCGCCGACAACCAGAACGACCAGGCTGTCCGGATGGAGATACGATCGGGCCGCAACCATGACGTCCTGCGGTGAGACGCGCTTGACGCCACGTATCACGCGCTGGCGAAAATCGGACGGATAGCCGTACGCCTCATAGGTCATCAATCGGGTGATGATCGCGGATGGCGTTTCAGGATCGGCTGTTGATTTGAGCCAGTCCGTTCGTGCAATCTCTATCTCGGTCGTCGACGGTTCCTCGTCGCGAAGCCGTTCCATTTCGTGGAGCACGGACTTGGTGGCTTCGACGATTGACTCAGATCCAGTGAGTACGCCAGTGTACAAGAAGCCGGGGCGGTCGAAGTGCGCCGAGAGATTCCCGAATACTGAATCCGCAAGGTCTTCCTGACCGCGTACGTGACGTTCGAGGCGGCCGCGCCGGCCACTTAGTACCTCATTTAGAAGCAGCGTCGCGGGGTAGTCCGGACTGCTCTGCGTCAGCGCAACGGACTGCCCGAAGAGGATCGTCTGCTGCGCGCTGTCCGGCTCATGCGTCACGTAGATACCTGCCGCCGCTCCGGTGCCATATTCGGGTGGGGGAGGCGCAGAGAAGGTCGGGTCCGGCAGCCAGCCCTCGAACGCACGGTCGATCATTTTCACCATCGCGACCGTGTCGAAGTCGCCCCAAACACCAACGATCACATTGTTGGGATGAAAGAACGCCTCATGAAACGCGACGAGATCGTCGCGCGTGATCGACTCGATCTTCGTCGCGTCGGGCGTTCGAACGTACGGACTTCCAATTCCGTACAACAACCCGTCAAGCATGCTTGAGGCCTTGCCGTGGCTCGCGTCCGTGCGAGTGCCGATCATCGTCCGCGCGTTCAGCTTGGCCGATTCAACCTGATCATCCGAAAAGGCCGGATGCATCAGAACATCGGCGAACAGGCGAAGGGCAGCGTCGACGGTTTCCTGAGGTGCGGACAAGGACGCGTGGGCGACGCTCTCGGAAATGGACACTGACAACGACGCGGAATAGTTGTCGAGCATTCTTTCGAGTTGATCCGCGGGTAGATCGGTCGTCCCGCCGGCTCGAAGTACCTCGGCGGTGACTGTCGCGACGCCCGGCTTTTCTACGGATTCCCAGAGCGACCCAGCCGTCAATCGAGCGACAATGTTGACGACGGGCAATTCGTGGTCCTCGACAAGGAAGAGTACCATGCCATTACTCAACTCGACTCGCATCGCGTCCGGTGTCCATGACGCTGGTAGAGGGGAGGAGGCAGGTACGTTGTCCTTGGTCTGCGCACTAGCCTGCCCGGTGATGCCTGACAGTGCGATCGCCAACACCGGGAGAACGAATCCCTTGGATAGGTCTGAGGGTCGTCGCATTCGAATCGAATGTCCGTAAAGTCAGGTTTGTATCATGTTGGTGCTCAACGGTTCCACCCGCAACGCCGTCCCGCACGCACGCCAATCGCGGCTACGATTCGCTTTGGATCCAGTTTTTCGTGCGATCGATTCCACGATCCCACAGTGCCCGGAGCGCATCCGGGTGACCGCGAGGGGAGAAGCGATTGTCGCTACGCCACACGGTCCGAAGTTCGTCGTCGTTCTTCCAAACGCCGACAGCGAGTCCCGCGAGAAACGCCGCCCCGAGCGCAGTTGCTTCCGTCGTAGCGGATCGCACGACCGGAACCTGAATCGTGTCGGCCTGGAGTTGCATCAGCAAGTTGTTGCGTGCGGCTCCTCCATCGACACGAAGCTCCCGCAACACTTCACCGGTATCCTGATTCATGGCGTTGAGCACGTCCGCAGATTGCAGTGCAATCGACTCGAGAGCAGCACGTGCAATGTGGGCGCGAGTCGTCCCCCGCGTAATTCCAAAGACGGCACCACGGGCATACGGGTCCCACCACGGCGCACCAAGTCCCGTAAATGCCGGAACGAAAACGACACCACCGGAGTCGGGGACCGAGTTCGCCAGTGATTCGATCTCTCGCGAGTCAGAGATCAATTCCAGTCCGTCACGCAGCCACTGTACGACGGCGCCGCCAACAAACACGCTACCCTCCAGTGCATACTGAACCGTTGATCCGCGACAAACGGCAATGGTGGTCAGCAGCCGATTTGCCGACCTTACGGGCTGGGATCCCGTGTTTCGGAGAAGAAAGCAGCCGGTTCCGTACGTATTCTTGGCCATCCCGGGCTCGGTACACTGCTGCCCAAAAAGTGCGGCGTGTTGGTCGCCGGCGATGCCGGCAATCGGAATCTCCGCACCAAAGATTTCCCTGGTGCTTCGACCAAACTCTTCGCTGGACGAACGAATCTCGGGAAGAATCGATTGCGGGATATCGAAGAGCTCGAGCAATGTGTCGTCCCATCGAAGCGTCGCGATGTTCATGAGCATCGTACGCGAGGCGTTCGTGGCGTCGGTAGCGTGAACCCGACCGCCGGTAAGGTTCCAGAGCAACCACGTGTCGATGGTCCCGAACGCCAGATTGCCGGCGGCAGCCCGATCCCGTGCTCCTGAGACGTTGTCGAGAATCCATTTTAGCTTCGTCGCCGAGAAATAGGGATCGATTACCAGGCCCGTGGTTTCCGCGATCAGAGGCTCATGCCCCGCCCTGCGAAGATCGTCGCAGTACCGGGCAGTTCTGCGATCCTGCCACACAAGTGCGTTGTGGATCGGTTTGCCAGTGTCCCGATCCCACACGACCGTTGTTTCGCGCTGATTGGTGATTGCGACTGCGGCAATCTCGTCAACTGATACACCGCTTCTGCTGATAACGTCGCGCGCGACTTCGATCTGTGTGCTCCAGATCTCGACCGCGTCATGCTCTACGTGTCCCGGCTCCGGAAAGAACTGACGGAATTCCTTCTGGGAAACGCCGACAGTCTCGCCGTCGCCATTGAAAACGATGGCGCGTGAACTTGTTGTTCCCTGATCGAGTGAGAGAATAAGCGGCATCGCCTAATAGCAGTCGTGTTCTGCCTCGTCAGGGCACGGAACGTCCTCAAATTCGAATTCGAGCGTCGAGTGCCGGATTCCAAAGTCGCACCCCAGCATTTCCTTGATCTCGCGTTTGACCGACTCCATCTGACTCCAGTCGCCCGCCTTTACCCGCACGTGCGCTTCAAGAGCAACCGACTGCTCGTCAATCATCCACACGTGTAAATGATGCGCGTCGCTGACTCCCTGGACTGCCTGCATGCGCTTCTCGACGTCGGCGATATCAATTTCAGGCGGAACGGCCTCCATCAGGATCTCGGTCACACTCTTGAGTGTCTTCCACCCGAAGTACACGATGTAAGCAGCGATCAAGACCGAAAGGATCGGGTCTACCCATGTCCAGTCTGAATAATAAATGATGATCCCACCAACAATCACCGCAACAGACGAGAGCGTGTCCATCACGATGTGAATGTAAGCGCTGCGGATGTTGACGCTGTGTTCGGAATCCCGATGCAGCAGCAGCGCGGTAAGTAGGTTTGCGGCAAGTCCCACCGTTGCGACGGCAAGCAGGATCAGCGTGTCGACTGGCTGCGGGTTGAGCAGCCGGTGGATCGCCTCCTTGACGATGAGAATTGTGACGATGCCCAGTGTGATCAGGTTGACAAACGCGCCGACGATTTCGGCGCGTCGAAACCCGAACGTCATTCGATCAGTAGCTTTTCGCCGAGATAACTTGTTCGCAATAAGGGAGACGATCAAGGACGATGCATCAGAGAAGTTGTGAAGCGCATCGGACAGGAGAGAGAGGCTTCCTGAGACGAGGCCGCCGACTACCTGTGCGGCGGTAATGATGAGATTCAGTGCAACTGAAATTGCGAGCCGCCGGTCGAGTCCGTTCGTCCTCGCAATCCCTCCATGCGAGTGCGCATGGACGTGACTTCCGGAGTGCGAATGCGCGTGAGAGCTGCCTTCCGGATGATCTCCCGGGCTATGGTGGGGCCCACTCATCTACTTGGGATGCGCGACTTTCACGAGCGTGATGTCAAACTCGGTCGTCGCGTTTTCCGGAATCACCACGCGGCCGAATCGATCTCGCTGCTCTACGCAACCATAGCCGAGATCCGGAGGGATCGTCAGCAGTCGCCGCCCGCCTTCCTTCATTCCAATCATTCCGTCTTGCCATCCGACAATCAGTTCGTTCAGCCGGAATCCGAGCGGCTCCCCGTAGTCAACCGTCCAAATGTTGAAGATGTTGCCGTTCGTGAGCGCACCGGTGTAGTACACATAGATCGAATCGTCGACCGAAGTGAGCTCATCGCCATTTCCTATTGTCACGTCCGTGGTGACAAGCGTACCGCTCTCCGGGACGCACGGATCACTCGAACTACAGGCCGTCAGGGTCATGAGGCCCATAGCGGCAAGAAGCGTGGGAAGCCGGCGAAGAAACACGGTAATGAGTGCAACCATCAGGAATACGGTGTACCGTTTGATCGTGCGACTACGTATCAAACGGGATGACTATTTGGTGAAACGCAAAGGTCGGTGAAACGCAAAGGTCGGTGAAACGCAAAGGGGCCGATTTCCGTTACGAAATCAGCCCCTTATTGATCCAAAATCAGGCAGATTCGAGCCTTTCCAGTGCGGCTACGTTCGCACGCACGTGCTCGGCTGATTCGTTCAGAAGCGCCATCTCGTCCGCGTTCAGATCAACCTGGACAACTTCTTCAACGCCGCCGCTACCGAGACGAGCGGGTGCCCCGATAAACAGACCGTCAAGCCCATACTGTCCGGTGAGCCACACCGCCGCGGGGATGACGCGCCCCGAGTTCTTGACAATCGCCTCGACCATCTCGGCCGCAGCCGCGCCCGGAGCATACCAGGCGGACGTTCCCATGAGCTTGACGAGTTCACCGCCGCCGGTTTTCGTTCGCTGAACGATGGCATCCAACCGCTCGCTGGCGATCAGTTCCGTCACCGGGATGCCGCCTACACTCGTGTACCGCGGGAGCGGAACCATGTCGTCTCCGTGTCCACCCATCAGGAGCGCCCGTATGTCGCGAACCGAGACCCCCAGCTCCATCGCGATAAACGCACGGTATCGGGCGGTATCCAGCACGCCCGCCATTCCCATTACGCGCTTGCTCGGGAATCCGCTCGCCATGTAGGCGACGTAGGTCATCAGATCGAGCGGATTTGACACGACAATGATAATTGCGTTCGGGCTGGTAGGGATGAACTGCTCCGTGACCGATCTGACAATCTTCGTGTTGATCGTCAAGAGGTCGTCGCGACTCATGCCGGGTTTCCGGGGTGAACCGGCAGTAATCACACAGATGTCGGATCCAGCCGTGTCCTTATAGTCGTTTGTGCCGACGACGCGGGTATCAAAATCGTGTATCGGGGCCGACTCCTGGATATCCAGCGCCTTTCCCTGTGGCAGGCCCTCCACGATATCAATCAGTACGACCTCGCCAACCATATCCTTGCGGGCGACACATTCCGCAACCGTCGCACCGACGTTGCCCGCACCTACCACTGTGACTTTCATTTCCGATTCTCCGGTTCTTGTCAGTTCAATTCTGTCCAGATCGCGCCATGAACGCGGGGCCGGACGCGCTACGAAGATACGGGTGAAGAACGGTGCTTTCCGGCCCGCAACGTTCCGGCGATCCAAGAATAATAGAATAATCGTGCTCGATCTGCCAAAGAACGTATCTTGGTCGCAGCCGACGCAGCCTCTATCCGATGCGGTGCGGTGCAGTTGATCAGACAGTCAGAGAAGCGACGTATGTCAAGGTTCCAAATCTCAACGTTCACGAGCGCAACCCGCCCCGTGACACTCCGATCAGTTTCGAGAACGGTGACGTTCGCTGTAGCAATGGCCGCATCTTTTGCGGCATGCTCACCGGGCACCGCTGAGCTAGCAGCCGGAGACGCTTCGATTGCCGCGAACGGCAGCGTGCGGCTGTCTGCGCCATCTGTTCCGAGGAATGTAATCGTTCTTATTTCGGACGGCTGTGGCCCGGCATCCTTCACCATGGCGCGGACGGTCGCCTCTCGGATGGGCATTCGCGACGAACTGTATCTCGACGACGTGCTCGTCGGGTCTGTCCGAACCTCGTCCGCAAACCGGGAGGTCACGGATTCCGCAGCAGGGGCGACTGCCTTTGCGTGTGGTGTCAAGACAAATCACCAGGCTGTGGGTGTCGACGCCGCAGGTAACCCGGCGAAGACTGTGCTGGAGCGTGCGGAAGAGCTCGGCATGGCGACGGGTGTAATCGCGACGAAGAGTATCACGGACGCTACGCCCGCGGCGTTCACCGCCCATGTCGCAAACCGATACGAAGGGGAAGCTCAAATCGCCATACAGCAGATCAGTGGCGGCTTCGACCTGCTGTTCGGCGGCGGACGGACTTCGTTTCTACCTGCCGATGCTGGCGGCAATCGAAAGGACGGTCGCAACCTTGTCGACGAGGCTCGGGCCTCCGGATACAACGTCGTCTTCGATAAACCGGAATGGGATGCGGTAACCGAGCTCCCCGTCATTGCGCTACTGGCGGAAAAGCATCTTGCCTATGAGATCGACCGGGATCCGTCCCGGCAGCCGACGTTTCCCGACATCGTGCGAAAGGCAATCGACCTTCTCGACGACGACCCCGACGGGTTCTTCCTCATGGCGGAAGGGAGCCTGATCGACATTGCCGGGCATGCGAACGACGCGCCGGCACACGTGCGCGACATCCTGGCCTACGACGAAGGTGTGAGGGTTGCGTTGGACTACGCCCGGGCGAACGGAAACACGTTGGTAATCTCGGTTTCGGATCATGAGACGGGAGGGCTTACGCTTGGTCGGAATTATCGCTGGAATCCCGAGGTTCTCGCCCAAGTGTCCGCGTCGCAGGACTCCGTCGCGGCCGCGCTCGCCAGGGGGGGGACCGTCAGGTCAGTGATTGAGAAGAATTTTGGCTTTGCCGATCTCACGGATGACGAAGTCGGTGAGGTTGAGGCGGCTTCGACCGGAAACGCGATGAACGGTGCACTCAGCCGTATCGTCGGCAACCGTGCGCTGATCGACTGGACATCCTTCGGGCACACCGGGGTCGACGTAAACCTCTATGCGTTCGGTCCTGGAAGTGAACGGTTTCGAGGTGATCACGACAATACGTTCGTCGGTATTCAACTCTTCGAGCTGCTCGACGCGCGGTAGCATTCCGGATGGCTTCGAAAGGTTGCGTTGGACGCTAATTTTCGGCTTTAGGGAGCACATTTCGTCGACGATACTAGACGGGATTTGATAATGCAGAGATTTCAGTCTTCTCGTCTTGTCGTTTTCCCCCAGCATAGCCGGAGGCAGAGCACTTGCTCCGCCCGTACTCGATGGCCCTCTCGCGACCCCCTACGTTGTGGGGGCGATCGTCTGCGTGCTCATCGCCGCTGTCGTCATCATGATACTTCGCGCGCGCACTCGCCGCAGGTCGCGTGGTGACGGGCTGATGTCGGAGAAGGTATTTAATGCCTTCTTTGGTGAAGCACACGTTGGAATTGCAGTAATCGACGAGCACGGCGTGATCGCGAGAACGAACGAGGTCTTCGAAGAGATGACTGGGTACGATGAGGCGTCTCTGGTCGGTACTCTGTATGTCGATCTCGTTTACGATCCTTCCGACGCCTCGGGGCGCGACCGCGTCGTCGGCGCGTTGGATCGATTCGGAGAGTCCCACACGCTGACGCTGCGGCGGCGGGACGGGTCATTCTTCCGAGCACGCTTCATCGTAACACCCGCACCGGCATCGCTGTCGAGGAATCAGAGTGTCGTCTTCGTGGAGACCGTCGGTCCGGACAGAGATCGCGACCGCGACCCCGTCGTTCGTGAGGACGAGCTGCTCGCGGGCAGGGCGCAGCAAAACGCCAAGCCCGACACCCGTGTTTCTCAGTCTCGCAGCAGTTCTGAGCCCGCTTCCAGTCACCTCAACTTCCTTTCGATCCTCGATGACGAGCTGCTCTCGCCACTGACTGTCATCCGGGGCTATCTCGATCTCCTCACGGAAGAGGCGTGTGATCCACAGATTCGCAGTGCACTTGACCAGGGCGTCAACCGCCTCCAGACCCGGATCGAATCCCTGCTGTCTCTCGCCCAACTAACGCGCTCGGAAACTGTACCATCAGAGACCACAGTGAATATCATCGAGCTGGTCCGGTCGGCGGTGGAGGCGCATCGAGCGACGGATGCGGGAGCCAGTCGAGGAATTCAGCTGATAGCGCCAATTCAGGCCGTCGAGGCGCCGGCGGATGCGGTCATCCTCCGCAAGGTCGTCGACGAACTACTGTCCAACGGAATTCGATTCTCCGATTCGGGTCCAATCGTCGTCTCGTGCTCCGAGAACGAAACGGACATCGTGATCCGAGTTTCGAACACGACAGATCCGACGGTATTGCCGGGCGATCAGGTCTTCGAGCCGTTCACACAGCAATCGGTTGGGTCCGCCCGCCGGCATCGCGGGCTCGGGCTTGGTCTGGCGATTGTTCGCGAACGCGTCAGGTTGCTGGGCGGCACGATACAACTCCGTGTCAACGAAGCTCAGGTCGTTTTTGAAGTCCGGCTTCAGTCCACGGCCGGACTCAAATCCGTCGGAAGGGCCGCTTGACGGTGCTGGGCGTTTCGCCCGAACGATGTGCGACTTATATTTCGCACATGTTAGTTACCGATTCGACATTCGTCGTTGTAGACACGGAAACCACTGGTGGAACCCCAGGGCACGATCGCGTCATCGAGATCGGCGCAGTAAAGGTTCGCAACGGCCAGGTCATCGATCGCTTCTCTCAACTCATCAACCCTGAGCGTTCGATTCCGTGGAAGATCACCCAGTTGACGGGTATCTCTACGGCGATGGTGTTTGACCAACCTCTGGCGTCGGAAGTTTTGCCCTCGTTCCTGGAATTTCTCGGGGATGGCGTATTCGTTGCGCACAACCGGACCTTCGACGAACGATTCATCAATGCGGAACTCAACAGGCTCGGACTCGGCCCAATGCGCAACAGGATGCTCTGCACCTTGCGACTTGCGCGTCGCGTGCTTCGGGGCCTGCGGTCGAAGGGACTTTCCAGCCTGGCCGATCACTACCAGATCAAGATCTCGAACCGCCACCGTGCCCTCGGTGATGCGGATGCGACCGCAATCGTGCTCAATCGACTCATCGAGTCACTGTCTTTCGAACACGGGATCAAGTCGCTGGAAGAACTCATTGCGTTTCAGGGCGAATCGTACAGTTCTCGTGGCCGGGAGGCTTCGCGACACGTCTTGCGCATCCGGAGCGAGGTATTGCCACGGTTACCCGAGGCATCCGGCGTGTACTTCATGTACGATCGAAACGGTCGCATTATCTACGTTGGTAAGGCAAAAAACCTTCGTTCGCGGGTTCGCAGCTACTTCAGCGCGATCGAAGCGCACCCGCCGCGAACGCGCAAGTTACTCCGAGATGTCCGCGATGTATCGTGGAAGGAGACCGGGTCGGAATTGGCTGCTCTGCTGGAGGAGTCCAGACTGATCAAGTCGCACCAGCCGCGTCACAACCGGGCGTTGAAGCGGTTTGGACGACGTCCGTTCATCAAGCTGGAGTCCGGGTCGCGGTTTCCGCGTGTCTCCTCGTCGCATTTTCTGATCGATGACGGTGCTGAGTACTTCGGTCCGGTCGCGGGCAATCGCTACGCCGCCTTTATCGTTGAGCTCATCAACCATCGATTCGGCCTGCGCCAGTGTACCGATCAGACGTTGTCCCTCGGGCAACCTTGTCTGTACGCAGATATGGGCTCGTGTCTGGCTCCCTGTACGGGCGGCGCTGCAGTTGAAGCATATGAAGAGGAGGTGAGGCGCGTGCGACGCTTTCTGCTGGGCCAGGACGAGACGGTGATTGAGGATCTCGAGAATGAAATGCGCGAGGCTGCTGCCCGCCTGGATTTTGAGGAGGCGGGTCGGTACCGAGACTGGGTCCAGGTCCTGCGGCAGACGTTCGCCACACAGCGGGCGGTTGCAGACTCCGTACTTGAACACAATGCGGTCCTGGTTCAGCCCGGTGCAGACCCTTCAAGTAAACAGCTATTCTTCGTTCGTTTCGGCAGATACGTCTACAATGTCTCTGTTTCCACGACGCCGGATGCCCGGCAGAAGCAACTGCTCTCGAATGCCATCCGGACGTTCTTCGACGCCAATCAACTCCGGCCGGCGCGATACGACAAGTCGGAGGTTGACGAAATACGCATCTTGCTGAACTGGATGCACGCAAACAGGAACGCTACGCAAACGGTTCATTGGGCTGTCGGAGAACCGACGGCCGCGTTTACTACACGTGTTCTGGCGCAAATCGAGCCTAGCGAGCAATCACAAATGGCGCACTCGCAAACGCGAACTCGGATTGCAGTGTAACGACGTAAAAGCCGGCGGGTAGGTCACGCACGTCCAACAGTGCGGCGTTCCAGCCATTGTCGGACGAGCCGATCCTTGTGGAGATCACCTGGCGTCCAACGAGGTCCACGACGGCAACGTTCACATCCTTACCCGCTGCAGCCCGGAATGACAGCGTGATCTGTTCGGTCGCCGGGTTGGGGTGGATGGAGTCGATTGTAAGAACCGACTCTACCGGTCGGGCGGGTGCGTCGACGCCGACCGGTATCGCAAGCGCCGGATTACTGGGAAGTGACGGAAGTCCGAGGCGGCTTACTGCCAGCACCTGATACGTATAGCCGTCGTCGCTCGGTAGCTCTTCACTATACGTAGTTTCACCCGCCCAGACGAAGGAGACGAGATCGTCACCCGTCGTAATTGAGGGCGCTCCGGATGCACTCCTGAACACAACGTACCCGCGCACGGGGTCCACGTCGGTCCCGGCCGATGCTGTCCATTTCAGATCGAATCGATATCCGTTGGTAGTCGCCACCAGACTTGCGGACAGGTCCGATGGGGCATCCGGCGCAGCTGCCTCAAAACGATGGCGCATCGGCGCCGGAAGGGACTGGGCCGGATACGACAGCGAGAAATCGAAATTCTTCACGTGGTCGTATCGAAAGAAGAACTGACCTGCCGCAGACTCGGTTCGCGTAAGGTCAATCTGATTATTCAGTTCCTCCAGAACAACGGGTTTGTAAGGTCCGTGACCGACGAAGATCGGTCGGTTCGACGCGTTGCTTACCCAGTCTTCGACCAGAAATGCAAAATCCGGAGAATCGTACGTGTTCGGTGGCTCGGGCTCGCGCCCGATGTCGAAATAGATCTGCGGAGCAAGGTAATCGTGTGTTCCAGCAGCCAGCCACTCGCGGCTCTCCTGAAAAACATCCGTCAATGCCCAGGATGCAGGCCACGCGCCGCCAAAATTTTCGTAGTTGCCGAAGGGCGCTGACCCGATCTTCACCCAGGGGTGTTCTGCCCAGACGGCCGCACTCACGTCGGCCACGAACTGAGTGACGTTGTCACGGCGCCAGTCACCGATATCGCTGAAACCTCGGGGGTCAAACTGAAAGCTGGTCAGATCGTCCGGCAGACCGCCTTGGGGGTAGCGGATAAAGTCGAAGTGGACCGCGTCAATATCATAGTTGTCGACGATCTCCATTACGTTCTCGACGAGCCATTGTCGGCCCTCGACAGAAGATGGATCCAGCCAGAGTGCGCCGCTCACGCTCTGGACCCAGCCGGGATGTTCGTAATAGACATGTCCGGGACTGGTCGCTGATGAAAATTCCGATACAGTAGATACGTCGCCAACACGGTGTACGTTAATCCACGCATGCAACTCCATACCCTGTGCGTGGGCCTCCTCTATGGCGACGGCGAGCGGATCGAATCCCGGATCCTGTGCGGCTCCTTTTAATTGAGCGGACCACGGCAGCCGTTCGCTGGAATACATCGCGTCGCCTCGCGAAACGGCCTGGAACACGAACGTGTTCAATCCGAGATCGTGCGCGTGGCGGATTCGGTCGCGAAGGTCGGCCTCCTGTTTCGCGGGTGAATCCAGACTGCTGACCGGCCAGTTTCCGTCGCGAAGCACCGTTGCAAACCACACACCACGCGTCTCAAACAGGGGATAGCCCTGCCCGGACGAAGACGCTGGCGAAATAGCAGTCAGCGTCAGAACACACGCCAGAAATAAACTTCGGCGAAAAATCCGCGATACTCCAACTATACCTGAAAGTGTTCGCGATGGGGGTGTAACGCGCTGCTTCACTGGCCGGCAATTCATTTCGGATGGCTACCGGCAGTAAGTTAAGGCAATTGCCCGAGACCATTGCCTGCCGATGCCCCCGAAGACACCGTTGTACAATCGATCCTACGCTGAACTTGACCTCGCCGAAGAGCCGGTCGACGAGCGACGACTTCGCGCGTCCGCCGGGTTGTGGCTGGATTCATCGTGGAGCAGAAGCGTCCGATTTGCAAAGGACAATCCGTGGCTCTATTCGGCTTCGATCTGGTTTCCGGCGGGTTTCCTGCTGCTCCTGTTCAAGCTCGTTAAGTTTGAGCTCATAACGCGACCCTCGTCCACGGTTGTCGAAACGCTCTCGCTGCTCGCGAGCCTCTACGAGTATGCCTTGATCCCGGCCTTGCTCGCGTTTGCTGCGTTCCTGATCGGGCTCAGTGTTCAGGATCGATTCGGATACAAGGGACATCTGTTGCTTCCGGTTGGCCTCGCCGCTTTCGTCGTGTTATCGGTCATTGTCCGGCTCGTCTTGATGTCGCCTCCTGCGTGGATATCTCTAGACTTCTTTCTCGTCATTCAGGAGGACATCGCTCTCCTGGCGGCAGCCGTATGTGCGACGGCGCTCTTGATTGCGTTCGCATCCGGTATCGCCCGGCGTGTCGTACTGATTCTCGCATCGTTGAGTGCCGTAGTCGCACTATGGATTGGCGGATTTGACTTCGGGTACTTCATCAGGACGGGATCGGTTGCTGACGGGTACATGCTCAAATACGCGCTTACCCACGTCGTCGATCTGCGCCATGCTGTCGGATCTGAGCTGGGGATCGGAGCGTGGACGCTTCTCGTGGTGCCGCTACTGGCCGCCGCGATTCCGATCCTTGTCGCCAATACGGATAATCATCGCCGAAGAGTTCATCGGGCGAGCTATTCGTGGAGAATGAAACGCGGGCTGCTCCTTTCAGGACTCACGATCTTGTCGGGTTTCTTTTTCGCACGCCTTCCTGTTTCAGATCGCGCAGGAATGATCCGGACCGCACTTCCGGCTGAGTTGCTCGTCGAGGCTGTTCGATCGGCGGTCTCTGTCGGGGAGGCCGATGCCGCGCCGCCGGCCATTCATTGGCCGGAAAACGGCGTCGCTCTGAGTCGCACAGACTCGACGCGAACACCCAACATCGTGCTTATCATTCTCGAGTCCGCTCGTGCCGAGATGCCGGCGGGAGTGGATCCTCGAGACGTGCGTCCCTACCTCGCCGAGCTGGCTACGCGGTCGATGGACGTGCAGGATGCATCTGTTGTTGTTCCGCACACCAATAAGGCCCTGGTTCCAATTCTGTGCGGCGTTTATCCCGAACTGCGACAATCGGAGTCGGTGAACGTTACCGAGAGCTGCCTGCCGCAACTGCTTCGTCCGCTTGGATATCGTTCAGCGTTCTTCACGCCGGCCTTGCTCGACTTCGAGAACAAGGGTGACCTGTTGGCCTCAATGGGTTTCGACGAAGTACACGGGGACGGGAGCTTCGATGAGTCAGGATTCGAGAAGACGAACTACTTCGGGTTTGAGGATCGGATCATGCTGCGGCCTGCCCTCGAGTGGATGCAGCGCGAGACGAAGAAGGGGGGGCCGTTCCTGGCGACCTTACTCACCCTGACGGCGCACCATGACTACCGACTGCCGTCTACGCACAAGTACATAACGTTTTCGGAGAGGAGCGACCTGAATCGCTACCTGAACGCCCAATGGTATCAGGATAGGTTCGTGCGGGATCTGATCGCAAACATGGAGGAGTCAGGTGAAGCGGACAACACGGTTTTCGTCATCCTGGGCGACCACGGGGAGGCGTTTTCGGAGCACGGTCTGCAGTTCCATTCGGCGGTCACCTACCAGGAAGTCGCGCACGTACCGTGGTTGGTTTACGCCCCCGGACTTGTCGAGCCGAATCGGGTCCTCGGTCTCAGGCAGCACGTTGATCTGGTACCCACGATTGCGGATGTCCTCCACGCCGACCTTCCCACTAATCAGCTTCCAGGTACATCGCTTCTTGACGACGTCGACCCGCGGAGAGAGTTGTTTATGTCCGCCTGGATCGAGAATCAGTCGATGGCTTATCGGGTTGGCGACACCAAGTTCAACTTTCATTTCGGTCGACGGCCGATGGAAGTATTCGACCTGGAAAACGATCCGACCGAAATGCACGACGTTGCGTCGCGCTACCCGTCCGACTCACTGCGAGCGGTGGAGCGGCGGCTGCTTGCCTGGCGGCGAGGCGTGAATGATCGATATCGGATGAAGCAGTAGCCTGCGGGCTTGCATACGGCGCGTCCGCTTGTTGCCGATGCCGCGCATGATGGCTAACTTAGGGGCCGTTTCCCGCCAACCAGAGCGCCGTTCGGACGCAGCCCATGGGCATACAGCTTCTCTTCTTTGTCCTCTCCGCCTTTGCGATCCTCGGCGCGCTCGGGATGCTTCTTTCCCGGAACCCGGTCAGCAGTGCCCTCTGGCTGGTACTGAATCTGTTTTGTATCGCCGGACTCTATCTGACGCTGAATGCAACGTTCATTGCGGTCGTTCAGGTGCTTGTGTATGCGGGCGCGATCATGGTCCTTTTTCTTTTCGTGATCATGCTGCTCAATTTGTCCGCGGGGCAGGGTAGGCGACAGTTCAGTTTTCGGCTCGCTCTGGCCTACGTATTGGGCGTCATAGTGCTTGCGCAGTTTACCTACGTGCTGGCTTCAGGTATGGGGATGCTTCCCGATCCAGTGCCGGTCGCGGCTGCGGTCGCCTCTGGATCGCCAACGACGCTTGCCAAAGAGCTCTTTACACGCTATGCGCTTCTCCTGGAAGTAATTGGTCTCCTGCTGCTGGCCGCAACGATCGGAGCGGTTGTTCTGGCACGGAAAAGGGAAGTTCTGTGAGGATTATTATCTCAATAAACAGATTCATTGAATGGAGATAGCGACAAGTTGGTATCTGGGCCTGGGTGCCGTGCTGTTCATTCTTGGTGTTCTGGGCGTATTGTTCAGGCGAAACGTCATCGTCGTATTGATGTCGGTGGAGTTGATGTTGAATGCCGTCAACCTCACTCTCGTCGCGCTCGGGCAAACGATGGGCGACACGGCCGGCCAGATTCTGGTCTTCTTTGTCATGTCAGTCGCCGCCGCCGAAGCAGCAGTTGGGCTCGCGATCGTCATTGCGATGTTCCGCAACAAGCTGTCGGTCGACGTGAATGACTTCAATCTTTTCAAATACTGATCGATGTGGCCGGCTCCTTGCCATAGTGCTGCCCGATCCTGGCGCTAAAAATCTGTCTGTTCATGGAGAGTGACCTCGCCGTCCGTCTGATCCTCCTTCTTCCGCTTGTCGGTGCCGCCTTGAATGGGCTGGCCGGACTCTTCTTTCCCGCGTATCGCTCTCAACGAACGCTGATCGGAATTATCGCGGTCAGTGTTGTGGCGGTTCCGTTCGTGCTGGCAGCCATTCTTTTCGGAGGCCTGCATCACGAAGCGCACATCGTGCCTGTCTATACCTGGATGGCGGCGGGCGACTTGAATGTGGCGTTTGAATACAGGATCGACCAATTGTCGATCCTGATGACGTTGATCGTAACGGGCGTGGGGTCGCTGATCCACGTCTATTCGATCGGCTACATGAAAGACGACGATGCGTTCTGGCGCTTCTTCGCGTACTTGAATCTGTTCATCTTCGCGATGCTGAACCTCGTCCTCGGCAACAACCTGGTCGTCCTGTTTCTCGGCTGGGAAGGCGTGGGATTGTGCTCCTATCTGCTAATCGGATTCTGGTACACCGACCTGAAGAACAGCGAGGCGGCGAACAAGGCGTTCATCGTTAACAGGATTGGGGATTTCGCCTTCCTGATTGCCATGTTTATCCTGTTCAAGTCGCTCGGGACACTCAGTTTCGATGGCATCATCTCGGGTGTGCCCACGCTGCCGGCATCGGTTGCCTCCGTTTCCGTGTTCCTATTGTTCCTGGCAGCTACCGGCAAAAGCGCCCAGATACCATTGTTTGTCTGGCTCCCGGATGCAATGGCCGGCCCTACGCCCGTTTCCGCGCTGATCCATGCTGCTACAATGGTGACCAGCGGACTTTACCTGCTCGCTTTTCTGACGGTTCTGGCTACCGCCGCGATAGGCGCCATGCACCTACTCGCCGTTATGGGGATGTGGACTGGGAATTGCGCCGTCATGATTGCCAT
>JAGQWL010000307.1 GCA_020437385.1 Bacteroidota bacterium | reverse complement strand
TCGCTTCGAAGTGAGGACCGCGGAAAAGCGGATGGCGTGAAGTAGCGTTTGTCGGCCGGCACCACGACCACAGAACGCGAATCGAAGGCGACCGAGACGACGTGTTGCGCACAGAGCGCACAGTGAATCGACGACGGGCCCGGCAGAATGCCGTTGCTTAACGTGTCGCTTCCGTCTGCCGAATGCCTGTGATCCGAGGGGATCGAGGTGTGCGATTCGGCAATATCGTGCGCCGCCTGATGGACGATTGGTGCAATCACCCCGCCGGCGGTGAGCACCGTCAGCAGTATGAATCCAACAATTCTATTCCTCGTAGGCTGCATTTCCACCTGATGGCTGGCGCCAGCTTCGATCAACCGATCTGCCAGAATGGCTCCCGTCCTACCAACAACGCTCGAAATCGTTCTGTTGTTATCACATATCGGCTAATTCGACTGAATCTAGGCCATTCTCGACAATCCTGCACGGCGTTCCGCCGCGCGTGCAAGCTCGTTTTCGCTTCACCGCACGTATCTTGCACTTTTCGAAGCTACTTGTACCTCCGATGTATCATCCGAAAATGCCCGCAGGACTGGCCTCCGCGCCCATCGTCGCATTCGCAATGTGCCTGTCCGTTATCGGCCTTTCCGCCTGCACTAAAACGCAGCCGCTCGACAAGGGGCTTGCGGCAATAACCGGCCCGGGTCTCGCGGCCAACGTCGAGACACTGTCCTCCGACGCCTTCGAGGGGCGCGGCCCGTCGTCTCCCGGCGAGGAGAAGACCGTCGCGTTTCTGCGAGACGGTTTCGCCAAGCTCGGACTTGAACCGGGTAATGGCGACTCGTGGTACCAGAACGTTCCGCTGGTTTCGATTACTACCGATCCCTCTGCCCAACTCGACATTTCCGGCGGTTCGAAACGGCAGCGACTGCGCTACGGGACGGACTACATGGCGTGGACCAAGCGTGTCGTCGAGCGTTCGGAGATCGATCGTTCGGACATGGTCTTTGTCGGTTACGGCATCGTTGCACCAGAGTACAACTGGGACGACTACGCCGGCATTGACGTCACTGGAAAGACGGTTGTTATCCTCGTGAATGATCCCGGCTACGCGACGCAGGACGACGCGCTCTTCAACGGCAATGCGATGACGTACTACGGCCGGTGGACGTACAAGTTTGAAGAGGCGGCGCGACAGGGAGCGGCTGCGGCCCTGATCGTACACGAGACCGGCGCAGCCGGCTACCCGTGGGAGGTTGTATCCGGGAGCTGGTCCGGCCCGCAGTTCACGCTGGCGGCGGACGACGACAACATGGGGCGATGCAGGGTCGAGGGGTGGCTTTCGCATGATGCGGCCGAGGCGCTTTTTAACGCAGGCGGGATGGATCTCGCCACCGTCTCCGCGTTGGCGGCAAAGCCGGGCTTCAAGAGCATGCCGCTTCAGCAACGGGCATCGCTCACGCTGACGAACGTGCTCTCACGGTCAAATTCGCGGAACGTACTGGCGTTGCTGCCCGGGTCCGAACGACCCAACGAGTTCGTACTTTTCACCGCACACTGGGATCACTTCGGCCGTGACACGTCGCTTGCCGGCGATCAGATCTACAATGGCGCTGTCGACAACGCGACAGGGACGGCTGCGCTTCTCGAGTTGGCGAAGGCCTTCAAAGCCGCCGGAACACCGGAGCGCTCCATCGTCTTCATTGCCGTCACCGCCGAAGAGCAGGGGCTTCTCGGTTCCGCCTACTACGCCGCAAATCCGGTGTACCCGACTGCTAACACGGTCGCTGTTATCAATATCGATGCGCTGCATCCGATGGGTCCCGCCCGCGACATCACCGTCGTCGGCTACGGTGCGTCGGACCTGGACGACTACGTCGAGCAGGCCGCAACCGCGCAGGATCGGGTGGTCCGCGCAGATCCGCAGCCCGAAAAGGGATACTACTACCGATCCGACCACTTCAGCTTCGCGAAGGTCGGCGTTCCATCACTGTACATGGATCCCGGCACTGACAACGTTGAACACGGCGAAGAGTGGGCGATGGCGCAGCTCGATGACTACACCCAGAACCGCTACCACAAGGTCAGTGACGAGTATTCGGCGGACTGGGATATGAGCGGAATGGAGACCGATCTGCGTTTGATGTTCAGGATCGCGTGGCGACTCGCCAATGAGACGACGTATCCGGAATGGCGTGACGGAAACGAGTTCAAGGCGATTCGCGAAGCGGATCGTTCTGGAAGAGGGATGTAGGGCGCATCCTTTGCCGAAATGGTCCGTACCGCAGAACCGTCTTCGTACCCCATTGCTTGTTTAACCCCCCAGGGCTCCAGTTCAGGCCCGCTCGCGTAGTTCTCGATGCAGTCTCGGCGACGCACAATTGAGTCCGCCGCTGCCTCCAGGGCGAGGTTTACTTACGCTTCCTCGTATGAAAAAACTGTTACTGGTTGCTGCTGCCGCTTTCGTTGCGGCGGGGCAGTGCTTCGCGCAGGCTGCTGAAGACGCTGCCGAGTCGAACGTCAAGAAGCCCTTTGAAATCTGGGCGGTCTTCATTGACGATGCGCCGAAGGTCGACGGTTACGTCGACGATCCAGTCTGGGCTACGATCGAGCCAATCACGGACTTCATCCAGATCTGGCCTGACGAAGGAGCACCCGCGACCGAGCGAACGGAGGCGAAGATCGCGTATGACCGGGACAACCTCTATTTCGCCTTCAAGTTTTACGACGCGAACCCCGAGTTGATAAGGGCGAAGAACCTTGAGCGCGGCGGTCGCAATGATCGCGACGACCATGCCTACATCGCGCTCGATACGTATCTCGACAAGCGCAACGCGTACCTGTTCGAGATGAATGCGCTCGGTACGCAGGACGATGCGACAATCACGGACGAGGCGTTGACCATCGACTCGTTTTCGTGGGACGCTGTCTTCTGGAGCGAAACGGTGATCGACGACGAAGGTTGGTCGATGGAGGTGTCGATCCCGTTCCGTCAGCTTCGTTTCCCGAAGGGCGAGGTGGTCGATATGGGCTTGATGCTTTCGCGGATGATCAACCGGAAGAATGAGCGATCCATGTGGCCGCCAATCGGGCTTGACTACGGATCCAGCTTCACGGCACTTGCTGCCGTTTCGCAGTACGCAACGCTCAAGGGACTCAAGAATATCCGCCGGGGCAAGAACATCGAGATCAAGCCGTATGTGATTACTGGTGCCCAGAAGATCCGCCCGGATCTTGCTTCGAGCGATACGGAGAACGAGTTCACGAAAGATCTTGGAGTTGATCTCAAGTATGGCGTGACCTCTAATCTGACCATCGACTTGTCCGTCAACACGGACTTCGCGCAGGTTGAGGCGGACAACGTTCAGCTCAACCTCACGCGATTCAGTCTCTTCTTCCCGGAAAAGCGTGAGTTCTTTCTGGAGCGCAGTGGACTTTTCGAGCACGGAAATGCACGCTCGACGCAAACCTTCTTTTCGCGCCGGATTGGCCTCACGGATCAGATCCTTGCCGGTGCGCGAATGACGGGTCAGGTGGGGAGATTTTCGGTCGGTTTGCTGAACATCGAGACCGGCGATAGGATGAGGGATCTTGTGTCGTCTGGTTCTGCGAACAACAGCGTTGCCCGCATTCGAACGAACGTTTCCGCCCGCGGATCGGTTGGCACCATTTTCACCAATCTTCAGCAGGGCGGCGAGTACAATCGGGCGCTCGGTTTTGATGCGGACTATCGGTTCTGG
>JAGQWL010000306.1 GCA_020437385.1 Bacteroidota bacterium | reverse complement strand
TCGGTGAATCTAAAACTCAAGTCCCGAGAGATGTTGATAGCTTGCCCGCGCACTCGCCATCGCGTCATCCGGGTTGTCGTGCTCAACGACGTAGTATTTCAGACCGGCTTCGTCGGACTTTGCAAAGATCGACGCAAAGTCAATGACACCTGCACCGACTGAAACCATCTTTCCGTCGGACGTACGGTCCTTCACGTGGCAGAGGTGAAAACGGCCTGGATATCTGTCAAAATATGCGATCGGATCTTTTCCACCGTTCGTGATCCAGAAGAGGTCGAGTTCCATCTTTACCAGTTGCGGATCGCACTCCTCCAACATGACGTCGTACGGCACCGCGCCTTCGAGCTCAGAAAATTCAAAGTCGTGGTTGTGATAACCAAGCTGGATGCCGGCAGACTGGCACGTTGCGCCAATCTCATTCAGCTGAGCGCAGACTTTTCGATACCCGTCCAGATCCGACCGCAGATTCTCGGCGATGTACGGAACAACGATGTATTCGTGGCCAATGACGGTGGCCGCTTCGATGCTGCCATCGGGGTCTGCCAGCATCGTTTCAAGAGGGACGTGAACGGAGGGCGCAACGAGACCATTTGCATCGAGCATGGCCCGGATCTCCGCAGGAGAATGGTCGAAGTAACCGGCGAACTCGACTTGATCATAACCGATCTCCGCCACGCCCGAGAGCACCGGCTCGACTCCCGCCTTCATGAGGCTCCGAAGTGTATATAGCTGGATGCTGATCTTGTCCAGCTTACGTGGACCGGCAACAGCCGCTGCGGCTGCTCCTGCCGAATCGGCACCGCGTGCGCAGCCGACGAGCGACGACGCCGTCGTGGAACCGACAACGGCCGCAACGGCTGCCCTCCCGAGGAAAGTGCGACGATTAAGTGTCGACATGTTGAATTGCCCTCCGATTTATCCGCATGTACTTCCAAAATACGGAGATCAGAGGGCGATTCAACACGCCGGAGATGGCGGAGCCGTTGCTGCCGTCAGCAGGCCGTCACGAATCTGCCTTCTTGCCGGTCGTAGACAATCCAAGCGGTATATAGAGCGGGCATGACCCTACCGCACTCGTCAGCACAAACACCACGGCGAGAACGCCAAGTATGATTGCCGCCGTACCGGAGATGTTACCGGTGAAATAAAGTATCGCGACGATTACCGCGAACAGCACGCGAACGATCCGATCTACCGACCCCATGTTCTTTTTCATGTTGCTCCTCGTTGACTTGTGTCAAATCGACTGTGTATCCAATCGACTGTGATCAATTTTGACCGTTTATCAGGCTTTCCAATACCAGAATATCACCGCCGCCGACAACTGTTCAGTGACCCAGGTCACTTCCGAGATAGCCTAACCGGGCCGATTTCGCCCAATTGCGGCGAGTTTGTTCAACTCAGTGATACGAACAGCACCACGAGTCAATTCGACCATCCCCAGTTTCTCAAATTCCTTGAGGAGCCGGCTCACGACCTCACGGGAGGTCCCGAGATCCGTGGCGATGCCTTCATGCGTTCTTGCCACCACCTTCTCGGTTCCCCGATCCGCCTCTTCCACAAGGTAACCGGCGAGCCGCGCATCCATCCCTCTGAATGCGATCTCCTCCACCAGTTCAATGACACTTCCGATTCTGGACGCGATCAAGTCGAAGACGTATTGACGCCATCGAGGATATTTGTCGAGCCAGTTGCGGTAGACAGAAGCCGGGACAAACCAGGCTTCAAGGTCCGTCTCGGCTACGGCAAACGCTGGAAAGCGCCGACCCGACGCCAGACACGATGCCGTGAGAATGCAGCTATCGCCACCTTCAATTCGATACAGTGTGAGCTCGCGGCCGCTCTCGCTCATTTTGTAGACGCGCGCGGTACCGTCGACAACAACAGGCAGTCCGGTACACTGGTCCGCCTCCATGAAGATGAATTGTCCGGCTTCCATGGTCACCCGCTGCGCGAGACTCTCGAACTCAGCCCGAAAGACCGGATCATCGTCATCCAGAAACGGCAGCGCAAATCCAGTGTCCGGCATCTTTCGTTGCCTCCTGTCGATTACGGCTTGCGCGCAATGATCTGCACGACCGAGCTCTGACCTTTGTGATACTCGCCTTCCTCGATCATTCGGACAACTTCGTGGGCCAACTCGAATTCGAATCCGTCGAGGATCTGCTTCCATTCCTCAACGCTGTGCAACAGTTCGATATTCGGTGGACCACCGGTCCCATAGTCGAGTTGACGGGGGGAATACGCCTCGAGGACAACAATGCCACCCGGTCTCAGGCTTCGGATGGCCATCTTGAATACCGAGCGATTCAGGGCAGTTGGTAAATGGCAGAAGACGGACACGAGCCCGTCGAATTTTTCAACGCCGAAGTCAAAATCGGCGAGATCCGATTGCACGGTCGTGATCTCGACACTCCGCGCCTTAGCAAGTCGTTGAGCCTTGTCCAATCCGACCCTCGACGAGTCGACACCCGTCACATTGAACCCGAGCCCGGCGAGAAACACGGCATTCCGCCCTTCCCCTTCCGCAAGACTGATGACATCAGGCCCGGGAATTTTTCGGGCGTTGTCCCGAAGAAAGTCGTTCGGCTCAGTTCCGTAGACGAACTCAGCCTGAGAATAGCGATCGTCCCACATGTTATTTTGCGAGGTAGCCGCCGTCAACCAGCAAGTCGCTGCCGGTCATGAACGACGCGTCATCGGAAGCAAGAAATGCCACAGCCGCGGCGACCTCGGATGGCCGTCCCTGCCGTCCGAGTAGATGCATTTCGGAGGCCCGTCGGTCCTCTTCCGCGATATCGAGGCCGAGGCTCCGACACGAATTCTCGAAGGCACTGGTATAGATATACCCCGGACAAAGGCTGTTGACCCGAATACCGAATGGGGCAAGGTCCTGCGCCCAGCATTTCGTCAACCCTCGAATCGCAAACTTGGTGGCGTTGTATGTCGCAAAATTCGCCTGGCCGACAAAGCCGCTGACCGACGAGAGATTGACGATGCTTCCGCTTCCGAGCTCCTTCATCTGTTCGACAACGCTTCCCGTCACAAACGAGGTCCCCATGACATTCACGGAGAGGATCTTTTCCCAGTCTGACCGGGAGGCATCGACACTCTTGAAAACGAAAGCCGCGGCTGAGTTGACAAGGATCGAGGCCGAACCGAGCTCGTTCCGCACTCGATGACAAGCAGCCCGCACGTCGTCCTGATCACTCACATCAACCGTCACATGCGTCGCCCCGATTGCTGCCGATCTGCCATCAACATCATCCTTCAAATCGAAGGTGGCGACGCGACAGCCCTCTTCGATCAATCGTTCGGCCGCGGCAAATCCGAGATCTCCGAGCCCACCGGTGACGATCGCCACCCTTCCATTAAGTCCTTTCATATTCTGTTTGCTGACGACTGTCAGGAGTTGATCTGCGCCACCGCACGAATCGGTGAGCCGTCCCGGCCCTTGATATTGAGGGGAAAGCCGATAAAGTTGAACTGCTCCGGCAGCTTTTCGAGATTCGTCAGGCCCTCGACGATGACCATCTCAACGCCCTTCGCCAGAAGGATGTGATGACACTCCATCCAATCGGTACTTGGCGTGGGCGTGTCCATGCCGATCAGTCCTATCTTGCGGTCCGCCATCCACCGCGCAGCGTCCAGCGTCAGTGTTGGAAAGGAGGAAAAGAACTCAGGCGTACCGAACATCCGGTCCCATCCAGTCCGGTAGATCACCTTCGCCCCGGCGGCAAACTTGCTTTCGTGCGGTTCAAACATCTCGACAGTCAGCGGCGTGCCGGCATCAAGATGTGATCCCGGCGCCAGGTCCACGAGCGTCGCCGGACCGATAAACTGATCGAGCGTCATCTGATCCAACGTCTTCCCGTCGTCGTAGAAATGAAACGGCGCGTCGAGATGCGTACCCTGATGGGTCGACAAGCTCACCTGCGTAATGTTGTATCCGATCGAAGAGACCGTGTTGTGAACCAGCACGCTGATTTTGGGATCGAATGGAAAGTTCAGCTGGCCGTGTTCGAGCGGGTGCGACAGGTCAATCAGTTTCATGGGATCAGCCATTTTCGAGTTCAACTGGGTTCGTCAGTTCTCCGATCTTCTCTATTTCGATGGTAACGGTGTCGCCCGGCTTCAGCCATCGTGGAGGCCTGGCAGCCATCCCAACGCCGTGGGGCGTTCCGGTCAATAGTACCGTCCCCGGATACAAGGTCGTGCTTCCAGAGAGAAATGACACGAGCGTCGGCACGTTGAAGATCATGTCGTCCGTGTTCCAGTCCTGAACGACGTCGCCGTTCAGGATGGTCCGGATTCGCAGCGTGTTCGGATCCGGTATCTCGTCCGTCGTAACAATGCACGGTCCCATCGGGGCGAATGTGTCAAAGAACTTGCCGCGGCACCACTGGCTCCCTCCGCGCGCGATCTGCCAATCTCTCGCACTGACGTCGTTGGCACACGTGTATCCGAAAACGTAGTCAAGTGCCTCCTCCTTCGAGACATTCTTGCACTCCCGGCCGATGACGACTGCAAGTTCGCACTCGTAGTCAACTTCCGTGCTTGCCAGGTGCGTCGGGATTTCAATGGGATCGCCGGGGTTCTGCAGGGTGTTGGGACCCTTTACGAAAAGAACCGGATACTCGGGCAGCTTGACCGGACCACTACCGGTCCCCTCCTCCGCGTGCCGGCGGTAGTTGAGGCCAATACCAAGGATTGTCGTTGGAACGATTGGTGCCAACAACTTCTTCACGGCAATACGCGCATCGCCACGCCTGGCGGTCCACGCCTTGTCACCCTTCAGTTCGATGGCCGACTCTCCGTCGAAGTCGCAACCGAATCGCTCGTTGCCTTCACTATCCAGAAATCTGACAACCTTCACGTTGCTACCTCCTTCTACGACTCGTTAATTTGATTCTGCAGCGCCTCCCCGCGGATCCCGCGTGCAATCTCGAGCGCGGCGCGGCGCTGCAATTCGGGAACGCTCGCCTCACTGTACCAGGCCACATGAGACGTGACAATTGCACGACGGCAGTTCAGCAGCGGATGGTCGTTCGCAACCGGCTCCTGCTCGAACACGTCGATGCCGGCGCCTCCGATAACCTCTCCTTCCAGCGCCTCGGCCAGCGCGATCGTATCGACGAGACCACCGCGCGAAGTGTTCACAAGAACAGATGTCGACTTCATCGAGGCAAGTCTCTCTGCGTTGACGAGATGGCGCGTATCTACGGTCAGCGGACAATGGAGCGTCACGATGTCTGCTTGCCTGAACGCCTCGTCAAGCGACATGCGGCCAACGCCCATCCTGTCGAACTCGTCATCTGGCACCAGAGGGTCGAAGGCCGTTCTGCGGAACCCAAACGGTTGCGCGCGGGCCTGCACGGCACGCGCGATTCGTCCGAATCCGATCGTACACCAGGTCATTTTGTCGAATGCGGGCATGGGACGATCGGGGGTAATCTTCCACGTTCCGCCTCGCAGCCGGTCGTCGATTTCCGGGAGCTGGCGCGCAAGCGCGAGCGCCATCGCGACGGTGTGGTCGGCGACCTCACTGATGCAATAGTCCGGAACGTTTGAGACAGCAATTCCTCGTTCCGACGCAGCCTTGACGTCCACGTTGTCAACGCCAATCCCGATCCGCACGATGTGGCGACAACGAGGCAGCGCCTCGATGACCTTCCTCGTAATCGGCGCCCATTGTACGAGCAGCGCGTCGGCCATGGCTCCGGCGGCGATGACGTCTTCTTCCGATCGACATTGCGAAACCAGCAGTGTCGCGCCGGCATCCGATAGGATCGACTGCTCCTGCGAAATGGATGAAAAGCCGTTGTCAGTGTACAGAACAGTCATTGAAACGTCATTCAGTTTTGAGTCGGCAAAAGCACGCCCTTGATGTCGGCGCCTTGCCCTGCGAGCATTCTATAAAAAGCATCCCGCCCCTCGACTAATGGAAACGACTGCACCCAGCTTGCGACGTCGACTGCGCCCGCCGCCATCAGCGAAAGCGCATGCTCCAGTTCAGGCAAGCGGGCGGCATAGGTGCCGAGGACGGTCCGTTCGGGAAGCGTCACCTCGTACGTATCGAATTCGACGACGGCTCCATGTAGCCCGATCCATACCACCGTTCCGCCTGGGCGGCTCGCCGCAATCGACTGCCGTTTGGTGATTCCGGATCCCACCGCATCTATCACGAGATCCGCACCCTCGCCGGAAGTAAGCGAGCGGACAACGTCGACCGGATCTTCCACCATTGGATCGACAACGACCTCAGCGCCCAGCGCCTTGGCAACAGCCCGACGTTCAGGGATTACGTCTGATGCCACAATCGTGGCGCCGGCAAGGAGGGCTTGTATCTGCTGACACATGAGTCCGATCGGCCCGGAGCCGATGACCAGGGCGACCTTTGGCTCGACCGTTCTCGTTAGATTGTAGACGTGAATGCCGTTGGCGAGGGGCTCGGCAAGGCACGCGCTTGACGCAGGCAGTCCGGCAGGCCACCCCATCAGACACCGTGCCGGAACCGCCACGAACTCAGCGAACGCACCAGGCCGATGCATCCCGAAGATCTGCCGGGAAGCACAAAGATGGGAGTCACCGCGTTTGCATCTCACGCATGATCCGCACGGCACCACGGAGTTGGATACGACGCGATCCCCTTTGGAGAAGGCACCCGCTCCTTGTCCGACGGCCTCAATCGTGCCACAGAACTCGTGACCCATCACAAGGGGTGGCGTACGTCTCTGGCTCCGGTTCTTGAACGTCTCCAACTCGCTGCCGCAGATGCCGCAAGCTTCGACCCGAAGTAGCACCTCGTCAGGCGCTATCGTCGGAACGTCAACGTCCCGTATTTCAAGTTCCTCCCAGTCCGAGTAGAGCAGCGCCTGCATGGTCACGACGGATGTTGTTGACCGAAGTTAGTGAAGTTGCGGATGTGTCCCGCAGGGCGTTCACCTGATGGAATACACCGGCCCGCGTCACTGGCTGAGGCGGTCCAGCGCCAGACCGATGCCGCGGCGCCAGTCAACTTCGAGTTCGCGACTTCGCAGTACAATACTGTCGTCTGCTGCCGAATCCGCGAAAAGCGTTGCCGCCGCCTGCACAATTTCACCTCGCGAACGGGACAGTGAGAGTGTCAGGCGAGGATCTTCCCAAAGCTGCGCGATCGCATCGGCCTTCTGTCGGTAATACTCATTGTCATGCAGAAGTATCGCAGGCGTGCCACCTTGCAGACAGAACAGGCAGAAATGGTATGAGTTACCGATGCCGCCTACGGCGCGCGAAAGCACGCCTTTCACGATTGACGGTCTACAGTCCTCGGTTGGCAGCACGCGCACCGCGCCGGCCTGGATGAGCGGGACGAGTATCCGAGCCGTCTCGATGTCACTGTCAATCCCGCCGAGAGCGATCGGGACAAGCAGCACGGCTGCATCATGGCGTGTTGCCAGATCCGACAGGACCTCAGCCACCTTCTTCGCGTAGCGGCGATAGGAACTGGTGTAGTATCCGAAGCGGAAGTTGGCAACGAGCAACCGGCGGCCGGCCAGACCCAGTTTCTCGAGTACGCGATCGGCCGCCGCAGGCTGAATCCCAAACGAATCGTCGCCGTCAACGGAAAACTGCGAGAGGCCCGCCTTGCGCAGCATCGCCGCACTTGTTCCCGGATCCCGCAGGCCGAGATACGAAGCACCGCGAAGAACGCGCAGCGCAGCTGCCCGACTCGCCGCTCTCGTGAACGGGCCGATCTGTTGTCCGGTCAGAACTACCGGCCGCCCGGTGGAAGCAAAATGCTCCACCAGCGCCAGCCGCTGCCAGAGCTCATTCGGAAACACATCCGTTATCGAGCCACCGCCGGTTACCAGCAACGCATCATAACCTCGTGCCCAGTCGACAAGCGGAGCGCTGTCGTTCCCCGCATCTACCCACAGTCTGCCGACGTGCAGCCACCGCCCCAATCGTGCCAACGACAGGATGCTTCGAATTGTGTGACGCCTTCCGTCAGGGATACTCGAACGGCCCGGCAGGCAAACGGAATAGCCCTTACGTGCAATCGCCGGCGTGTCGGCGCTATCCAGTTCCAGCGGACAATCGCGTACGTAGACGTTGGCGTCCGGATAGCGAGTGCGCAGCGACGACAGGACCGACTCCAACATTGCCGCGTCGCCGACGTTTCTGTGGGCGCCGTGGTCGACAAGAATGTGCTTCATCGGTGTCTGCGGCGGCGGAGCAGGTTCAGCCAACCAGCCGGCTCGTTGGCTTCCTTGTTCAGTTCATGGTCTGGATAGGCACGAAAAACCGCTCGCTCGACGGCGTCGGCAATATCGTCCCGACCGAATGAACGACAAGCATCCGAAATGCCCTTTCCCTCCACCGCCCAGCCCCACGGAATTTCGACTTCGCGCATACGTTCGAGATCAAACGGCAGCGCGAACGTCGAATACCGGTCCAATTTGCCTGCCGATTCGAGCACGCTCATAACGAGTAGACAATTGTAACACCGGCAGCAGTTGTTCAGCCCATCGGGCTGCTCCCAACACACCCGTAGACGCGGCCACGTGGCCTCCCAGTCCGCCAGGGCGAGGATCTTCTCCGCCCTGAGCGCCGCTGAACCGTCATGGATCACCTCCAACGACTCCGACGCCAGCAAATGATCGATGATCGGATCAGAGCCCCACTGCCCGGGATTGACGTATGGGTTGGAAGACGGGACGTAGAAGCAGTCCACCAGGCCACCGAGCGCATGCGCGACCGAAATCAGAGCAGAGCCATGGGCATACTCCCATTTGATTCCGATGCCGCGTGTCAGTGCCCTCACGTTGGTCCGGATTGCCTCCAGCTCCATTCCAAGATCGGAGAACATTCGACTGTAGCTGCCAAACGCGGTCGGAAACGTCTCGTCGTCATCGAGTGCGATGTCGAAACCATGGACGAACACCCCGCGACCGATCGCGTACTTGTCGAGTCTCTCAACACCGCGCCTGTGATTCATCAAGGTAAAGAAGGAATCGACTCCTCCAGAGAATGCCGATGCCGTTATTCCTTCGGCGAGAACGGGACGCGCAACGATTTCTTCAGGCTCGATTTGAACTGGTGGAAAGCTCCCCGGAAACCACGCATTAAACGCTCGGAGGTATTCTTCCATTCCGCGGATCAGACGCGACGAGAGCGCACCTTTCACCTCAAGGGGTTCTTCAAGTACCGACGCGACAAGTATCGATGCGACCGCAAATGCGTCGTGACGACGAGTTGGATCTTCGACGTACCGCTGAGGGAGCTCGTACCAGATTTCGCCCGGCGCGTCCAGATCCGTCCGATTGAAGGTGACCTCGCACGATACGTTTAAGCGATCGCCAGCCTCTTGAATGTTGAGTTTGCCGAGTTTCATTCTGGCGGTCCGTTATTCTAGTCGCACTGGGTCTTTCATTTCGGTATTCCGCCACTCCCTGTCTGCGTAGCGAAAGAGGATCCAGCGATCCCTTACCTTCGCGCGTAGACGCATCGTCGGATTTCCGGCGTTACGCAGGATCTTGTCTCGCAGTCTGGTGCCGTAGTACCTGCTCCAGAAAAGTACACCGTGGTGGAGAGCTTCACGCTGCACTTTATCGAGTTGAGCGCTTTGGCGCCGGAGAACGCGAACACTCCATTTCAGCATTCGCGCGGGATCACGCGACATGCTCTCCGGATGTTTTCGATAGAGTCCGACGACGCCGTCATGCAATCGAAGCGTTCCTTTTCGCGCGATGCGCAGATACAGGTCATAGTCTTCACATGCCCCAAGCGTAACGTCGAAGCCGCGTTCTTCCCGTACACCCTGGGTTCGGTAAATGACAGCACCGGGCATCCCGATAAAGTTACCTTGCAGCAATCCGACAAACACATCGTTGGTCGCGCATGACCGCAGCTCATGCAGGTACGCGTCGAGGCTCGTGGTAACGTGTTCGGCGACGCCATCCGACTGATCTATCGGACGGGATTCTTCGGCGCCAGTTGATTCGGAGAACTCCTTGTGCAGCCCGGCTGCCGCCACCGCGCCCGGTTCGTCCGCCAGAATACGGCGACCCACTATCGCCGCATCGGGTAGCAACTTGTCGTCGGCGTCGAGAAAGATCACAAACTCTGTCTGCACGCAGGCGAGGCCAGCGTTTCGCGCGGCGGGCAGACCACGATTCTCCTGCCTGACGAGTTCAACGCGTCCGTTCCACCCGTCCCACGCGGCGACCTCGGCAGTGTGATCAGTCGACCCGTCATCAACAACGATGACGCGCACCGAAACACCATTCTGGTTGATCGCACTGTGAATGGCATCCGGCAGGAACCCGGCCTGATTGTAACAGGGGATTACAACGGACACCGCGTCGCGTTCCGTGTGATTCGCTTCCGGCGAATGCATGGATAATCGGTCGTTTGCGTCGCGCTTGCGCTAGCGGGCGGCGCGCAGGGTTCCCTATTCGTCGATCGCGACAACCTTGTAGCCGCCGGCCTTGCGATCCTGAACGTACAGAAACCCAAAAATCAGAAACAGGATGCCGCATAGCGGAACGAGCCGCCTGAAAGATACCCGACCGCCATAGTTGTCCGCCGGCTGCAGTATGGCAGACGCGTGTGCGACTACCGGATCGTCAACCCCGCTGTTGATGGTCGCACGCAGTGCATTGGCCGTGACGTTCTCCGGCATTCGCCCGTCCTTGCGATACATCTCGAGTACGTTGTTCGCAGCCGTCACGGCCGCATCCGCATCCGGATTCGTCTCGGCTTCGTCGGCCAGATTTGTCTGCACTTCCTCAAAGAGTTCGACCGTTTCGAACACCGGCAGCTGCTCGTGCGCGTAACGATCGGCAATAGTCCCCATGCGCGGAGACGTAATGATGCCGACTACTGCCATGCCCATGGCGCCCATGAGCCCGAGACCGAGCGCTCCAGAGCGCGGAATCCTTTCGGAAACGAACCCGAGCATGGTCGGCCAGAAATAGCAGACGCCAATTGCAAAAATCGTCGCTGCCGCGAGTGCCACGCCAAGGCTCTCCGCATAGCTGAGCCAGAGGAGTCCGACCGCTGAAATGACCGACGAGGCAAGCAGTATTCCAGTCGGCGAAAGGCGATGTACGAGCGGACCCGCAAAATAGCGCATGACGGCCATGAGACCCGTAACCCACACGAGAACGAGAATGCCAGGCATCCCGCCGGACTCAAGAACTGCCGGAAGCCAACGATTTGGACCGAGTTCAATAGACGCGGTCATCGCCATGGCGAGCAGCATCAGAAGCATCAGCGGGCGCGTGAGACTTGCCTTGAACATTTCACCCATCGACACTCCCTTCTGCACACCCTCCGTGGCGGGAAAACGCTCGGACAGCATGATGACGCCGTAGGCGATCGTCGGAATCAGGATGAGTGCAAGCTTGACCTGCCAGGATGTGATCCCCACCTGGTCGAGCAGGTAAGACGCAAGCCCGCCTAAGACGATGCCGCCTGGAAACCAGACGTGAAACTGATTCAGTTTCACCGTCTTGTTGTCGGGAAAGAGCGTTGCGACCAACGGGTTGCACGCGGCCTCGACGAGCCCGTTTGCCATCGCTATGACGAGTGCACCGAGGAACAGTGTCGCAAACCCCGTCGCAAAGATCATTATGAGCGTGCCGATAAGGTGACCAACGAAGGCCATGCGAAGCAGCGCACGCATTCCCAACGTATCGGCAAGCGGCGAGAAGATGAGCTGCGACACGGCAAAGCCCCACAGGGCGGCACCGCCAATCCACCCGATATCCTGATTCGTCAGTCCAAACTCGGTCTTGAGATGACCCATGACCGCACCGACAGTCGCGAAGGCAACGGACGTTGCAATCAGCGACACGCAGCTGCCGAGGAACAGCTTCTTTGCGTTAACCGATGCGGTCGAATTGGCAGCAGTCTCCATATTTCTCGCGTATGATTGAGTTGCGACAATCAGGCGAGTATACGGTTCGGATCGAATTTATCGCAATGAGAACGACTCAAGTGAAGCCGTAAGGGCGGAATAACGCACCGATCGGATCCGATTTCACACAAGGATTTGTTTATTGTACGTGCGTACGCACAAGATCAGCCCGCATCGGCGGCGTGTTTCGGCAAGCCCTGTCGCCGGTACCAGTAGTAGTTGACCGGCCACGATGCGGCCATCATAAAAATGCCGAGCATCAGAAAGCCAACCATCGGCACGCCCTCCAATCCAAAGAAATCGACTTGCCCGAGCGCACGCTCGAAACGGAGGAAGCGCGACGTACCGACGACGCTCCGCACAAGGTCGTACGAAAACCCAAAAAGAAGAAACATGATGTTGATCCATGCTGCGGACAACACGGTGGCGAGTAGTAGGTCCTTCTTCATGCCGATGCCATTTGGTCGATGTGATCTGAATCGGGGTGAGGTGCAAACGGAACGGCAGGCGGAATATTGCCGCACCGGACCTACAGGAGACATCGATGTGACGAACGGTAGCTGAACGTGACGGAACGCTAGAAAGGCAGGATAAGCTGGGCACTGTTCTGGTCGACGGCGTCCCTGTCACCCGGCAAGCGGAGGTTCGATATCGAAACGCCCAGCAGCCTTACGGGACGTCGGGGACTTTCCGGCGTTCGCAGCAACTCGTGAGCGGTACGGCGCAGCTCTTCTTTGTCGGAAACAAAATCGCTTGTCGATCGACTTCTCGTGATCTGATCGAAGTCGAAGAACTTGATCTTGACCGTGACGGTTCGCCATCCGGCGGCGGCCGCGTCGATCCGACCCCACAATCGATCGAGCACCTCGTCCAGCCGCGAATGGAGTTCGCCGGCGTCGTCGCTGTCCTCGAAGTAGGTTCGCTCTGCGCCAATTGATTTTCTTCGGCGCTCGTTGTGGACGGATCGTTCGTCGATTCCCCGCGCGAGCCGATAATACCAGGAGCCAGACTTGCCAAAGTTTCGCATGAGGTCTTCCATTGCCAGACCTCGCAAGTCTTCGCCGGTGCGTACCCCCAGTTTGTGGAAGCGCTCGGCCGTCACCCTGCCGATGCCGTGAAACTTCTCAATTGGCAGTTGACCGAGAAACCGCTCGACCTGATCCGGCCGTACGACCGTGATCCCGTTCGGTTTGTGGTAGTCCGACGCCACCTTCGCCAGAAACTTGTTAAAGGAAACACCCGCCGAACAGGTAAGTGCTGTCTGGTCAAGTACGCGTCGCCGGATTTCGTTTGCGATACCCGTCGCGGTGCGCCCACCATGCCCGGACAGATGCGACACGTCCAGAAAGGCCTCGTCGAGTGACAGCGGCTCAATCAGCTCTGTGTACTGACCAAAGATCTCCCTGATCTGGAGACTGACGGCCTTGTACACCTCGAACCGCGGCTTCACGAAAACGAGTTCCGGGCATTTGCGCGCCGCAGTCACGGAAGGCATGGCAGATCTGACGCCGAACCGGCGTGCTTCGTAGCTGGCAGCCGCAACGACGCCTCTCCGCGACGACCCACCGACTGCAACGGGACGCCCACGCAAGTCGGGATTGTCACGCTGCTCTACCGATGCGTAGAACGCGTCCATATCTATGTGAATGATCCGACGGTCAGTGCCTGAGGGTTCCGTCATGCGCCGATCATTGCCATTCATCTCGTCTTCTTAAATCCCGTCAAAAAACGCGTCCAAAACGCAACATTGGCCCAAATTCCGTTTAAGTGACCGGTCGGTGGGGCCGATACCCAGACCGTAGCGTTGGTGACCCAAGTTGATGTGCATACCCAACCCCACTTGAGAAAGGCTCGGTCTCATGCCGGGACCGGGCCCTTCTCGAGGAATCAGGGCAACGTCTCAAAGGAGCCGGTCGAAAGATCGGCTCCTTTTTCTTTTCCAGCTCGGGTGACGTCTTTCTTTTCCAGCTCTGGTGAGCGTCCGGTTACCCGCATTCGTCCCAGATCCGCAACTACCCACCGACCGCCGCGTATTGGGAGTAATACCCTGGCCGGCACGTTTCGCCGGTCAGATTTCTCCCGATTAGCACTTCGATAGCGGCGGTTCAGCATGGTCGTAAAGGGCAAGGTAACGTACAACGATCTGGAAGGCGGTTTCTGGGGAATCGTCACCGACGAGGATGAGCAACTGCGACCTGTTGACGGGTTGCCGACTTCCCTTCAGCGCGCCGGCTGCCGAATCGAAGCCGATGTTGAGCCGTCGAGCGGCATCTCGATCTTCATGTGGGGACGCCCGGTGAAGGTTCGCTCGATACGCCAGATCGAATCAAACGGATAACAGGATGCTTCACAGCCTACTCTCCCTCCCGTCCCTGATAACGATTGCCGGAGCGGTCATGCTCGGGTATGGAGCACGCCGCACGAGCCGGCGGTCGCCGGTCGCGTCGCTGCTTGGCTTCGTGCTCGTCGTCGCATCACTCCCGATGCATGTCTCGGCGACACACGGACTCCTCGCCGGTGGTTCCTCGCTGTTGTTGAGCGCGGCTGCCGGACTCGGGATCGTTGCGCTGCTCCTGAATCGCGACAGTGGCGGGGCCAAGGGTGGTCGCCAGTTTATTGTCCTCGCGCTCGCATCCCTGGTTGGATCGGTGCTTCTGTTTTTTGGCTCGTCGCTCTTCGGCGGCTCATCGATCCATCACGGTGCGCCGCATGCCACCGAAGACGCCGGTCTGAGCGCGTCTCAAACGCAAGCTGTGGAAACCGCGAACGCTGTCGAAACTGTTGCAACTGCCGATGGCGAATCGCTGCTCGTGGAACTGGGGCCGGACGACAACATCGACGAGATATTGCCGCTCATCGCGGAGTACGGGGGTCGCGCAGAGCGGGCTTTCCCGACGGTCTCCCTGACGGACGACGAAGACCTTTCGCAGGTCTTCATGGTGTCCGGCGTAAAGAAGGACCTTCTTCTGAAGTTGATTGATTTGCTCCGCAAGCAGATCGAGGACGTCGACAATGTCGAGATCAACGAGCCGATTGGACTCGAGCCCGTCGACGTTGAGACGACGACGGACAAGTTCTCATCACCGTTGCTCACAAACGATCCGCTGGCATCTCAGCAATGGTCACTCGGGGTTGCCAGAGTTGACGCGGCTCACAGAATCCTGAAGGATATCACACCGGTTCGTAAGGCTGTCGTGGCAATTCTGGACACGGGGGTTGATGCGGCCCATGAGGACATCGTCTCGTCGTTCCTGAAGGAGAGCCCGGCAACATCCGACATTCACGGCCACGGAACCCATTGCGCCGGCATTGCCGGTGCGGCAACCAACAACGGAAAAGGGATGGCATCGCTGAACTGGGACGGCAAGTTCGTCGAGGTGGCGTCGTATGCCGCGCTGGGTGACACCGGCATGGGTACAGTTGAAACCATGGCCCAGGCGATAATTGACGCAACAACTGACGGCGCCGACGTTATCTCGATGTCGCTTGGCGAATTCTCGCTCTTTCCCGTGAAAGTTGTTACCGACGCCGTCGAGTTCGCCCAGAAGCGAGGCGTCATCGTCGTGGCAGCCGCCGGCAATTCGAATCGGGACGCAAAGATGCACATCCCGTCAAACATCGACGGTGTCATCGCAGTCGCGGCTGTTGACGAGAACAACCGGAAGGCATCCTTCTCCAACACAAATACCTCACTGTCGCGTCCCATTGCAGCTCCAGGAGTGAACATTCTGTCGCTCGAGCCAAATGGGAAGTACGGCAAGAAGAGCGGTACGTCCATGGCCACGCCGCTGGTGTCGGGGCTTATCGGTGTCATGCGAGCGATCAATCCGGAACTGACGGCCGAACAGGTGTACACGATTCTGGAAGAGACCGGTCGCTCCGGGCCCGACGCGGCGAAGGTCGGCTCAACGATTCAGGCTGATGCAGCCGTCCGTGTCGCCGCAGGCAACATCGTCGTTCGCTCATAAACGAATCGGTTCGCCCCGACGTAACCTTCTCCGCCACACGAGAACCGGCGGATTCGTACCGCGTATCTTTCTCTCGGGCACCGACCGTAGGATCCTTCGGCCCGAAGTTAGATCACCGAAACGCAGTCGAATCCCCTTCTCTCGATGCCTGACGAAACGACGCGCCGCGCAGATTCCCTGGTTGTGGCAATTACCGGAGCCTCGGGCCTGATCGGGACGGCTCTCAGCGACGCATTGCTGAAGAGAGGGCACTCCGTCATCCGGATGGTGCGCCATCGAACGGATGCGCCCGACGCGATTTACTGGAGCGCGGAGCAACAGGAGATTGACGCCGCCCGGCTCGACGGCGTTGACGCGATGATTCATCTGGCCGGAGAACCAATCTTTTCGCTTAGATGGACCGATGAGAAGAAGCGTCGCATCCGCGACAGCAGAGTACTTGGGACGCGACTGATCGCTCGAACCCTCGCCGATCTGCAGAAGCGTCCACGGGTCTTCATTTCGGCATCGGCAATCGGCATCTACGGAGACCGAAATGACGAACGACTGACGGAGAACTCGCCGGTCGACACCTCCGGCTTCCTCGCGTCTGTGTGCGCTGAATGGGAGGCGGAAACGGCCCCGGCCGCAGATGCCGGAATCCGCACCGTCAACGCACGCAACGGCCTGGTGCTGTCGAGGAATGGCGGATTGATCGAACTGTTGCTGCCGCTGTTCAAGATGGGACTGGGCGGTCAGGTCGGAAACGGCAAGATGTACATGAGTTGGATTGCGCTGCACGACGTCGTGGCGGCAACTATTCACTGCCTGGAGGCTGATCTCTCTGGACCAGTCAACATGACCGCGCCCGAACCAGTCACGATGGGTCAACTCACCGATACACTCGGATCCGTGCTGCATCGTCCGACCATCTTCAGGATGCCTGCCGGTTTCATGCGAGCCGTCGGAGGAAGCATGGCAGACGAGATGATTCTTTCAAGCGCGCGCGTATTGCCCACCGTGCTTCAGGAATCTGGATTCACCTTTCGATACACGGATATCAGTCATGCCCTGGAAGCAATCGTCGGCGATCACCGAAGCTGAAAAGGTCACCACCTACCAGACTGTCGCGGGCCGAGTCGATGCTTTGCTCGAAGACGAATCGGACTGGGTTGCCGCCATGGCAACTGTCGTTTGCGAGCTGCACCAGGCCTTCGAGTACTACGATTGGACAGGGTTCTATCGAACAATCGGCGAGGAACTCGTCATCGGTCCCTACCAGGGAACGCACGGCTGTCTTCGAATCGCTTTCGGACGAGGTGTCTGTGGCACGGCGGCCGCGCAGCGAGCGACTCAGGTGGTGCCGGACGTGGACGCTTTTCCCGGCCACATCGCCTGTTCGTCCACGACACGATCCGAGATCGTCGTACCCGTTCTGAGTAGAGACGGCGACGTCATGGGTGTATTGGACATCGATTCGAATCGACCCGCTGCGTTTGACACAGTCGACCAACAGTTCCTCGAGCGTCTCTGCACCGACCTCGGCAGGCGCTACGGCTAAGTCTGATCGGTGTCCCGGCGCGACGCCTCCGCGTCCGGCTTACGCCGGAGGACGATAAGCGAAAGGTCGTCAGTCTGACGAGCGTCTCCGACGAACACGTCAAGGTATCCGAGGATTCGGTTGCCGATAATACCGGCGTCGAGATTCGTGAGCCGAGTCAGCAATGTCATCAGGCGCTCCTCAGTGAAGAAGTCGCCGTCCTCATTGCGCGCTTCCGAAACTCCGTCGCTGTAGACGATCAGCGTGTCACCCGGATCAAGTGGAATCTCGTGTTCGACGTAACCCGGATCATCCATCAGCCCCACCGCAACTCCTCCGCGGGCGAGTCGTCGCGGGCCTTCGTCACTGAGTACGATCGGCGGCAGATGTCCCGCGTTCGACAGACGGACAACCTTCGAGTCGGGATCGACGAACATGTAGACAAGCGAAACGAATCTGTCACGCAGGCCGTCTCGCCGCGCGATCTCGTTGATATCCACAACCACCTGGGTCGGCGAATGCAAAGACGGTGCAAGGGCTCGCATTGCTGACTGAAGTTTGGCCATATAGAGCGCCGCGCCAAGTCCCTTGCCGGCGACATCGCCAAGTGCGAACGCAATTCGTCCGTCATCAAATGCCTGATAGTCGACAAGATCACCGCCCACGTCGTTGGCAGGGCGTGTGTAGAGGAAGACATCCCAGCCATCAAGTCGGGGGCTTTCGTGCGGTATCAGAGCCTCCTGCACGACACGCCCGGCCGCCAGTTCATCCTGCGCCAGCAGCTTGTCCTTTAGTTCCAGGAAAAGAATGAACAGGATGCCAAGGAAAGCGATGGCCATCGAAGAGGCAGATCCGCCAAGGCCATACAGAAACAGAAAGACCGTGAAGATCAGCATGAGGCGCCTCGCCGGGTTCATGCGAAAAATCGCATTCTTCATCACCCAGAACGTGATGTACCCTACACGAGTTACCGGATGGACCTCCTTGAGGCGGTCCCGCGTCGCGTCGTCGAGGTAGAAATTGTAGATGTCCTGAATGTCCGCTTCGATGCTGCGGCCGAGATCACCACGCCCCAGATCGTCGAGTACCGTCTTGCCGAGTTTCGGCGGCGGCTTTCGCCATGAGGTTTCGCTATCCGGCGGGGCCGCCGTCAGGAGCTTCGGACTTGAATATGACTTGTCTTTCTTGGGCATCCACTTTCTGAATGGCAATTACGCCAAACGCGTCGGATCGCGTATTCCTTCGGAAAACGTCGCCTCGCTAACCCATTTCGCGTATTTCTCTAGCATACGGGTCTCACAACGGATGTTGCGACAGCAAACGCGACGGGCGGGGGCCGGACGTCACCAGTTGATACCGCCTACCGTGCGAGCAGCAGGTAGATGGTCAGGACGACACCAAACAGAACGCCACCTGCCAAACGGGCGTGCTTCCACGGAGTCAATTCAACATCGCCGGAGTGCTGCTGCTGATACGGCGTTTCTCGAGGATACAATTTTCCAACCACCAACATCAGCACCACAGAGAGCGCAAAAACGAGGCCCATATAATGGAAGAAATTCATTCGGGCCGTGATCGCCTCCTTAAAAACAAATGACCCCAATATCATGGCCGTCAGGCTGAAGCCAAGCGAAGCCAGTGCGGCTTTCTCGGACGCCGTTCGGTTCACGAGGCCGACCAGCATGACCCCCAGCAACGGTATAAAATAAATACCGTTCATCTCCTGGAGATACGTGAAGATCCCACCGGCCCGCGTGAGAAGCGGCGCGGTCAGCGTCGCGAACAAGGCGACGGCAACCCCCACCCACTTGCCGGCTTTCACCGTTGCACTATGATCGGCGGCAGGATTAATCTGCTTCTTGTAGATCCCCAGGGAGAAGAGGGTTGCCGTAGAGTTGAGGACCGAGTTGTAGGAGGAGAGGATCGCACCAATCATTGCGGCCGCAAAAAACCCAGTGAGAGGCCCAGGAAGGACTTCGTGGACAAGTACCCCGTAGGCGCTGTCCTTGTCGACGTTCTGACCGGCAAACAGGTAAAACGCAATCATCCCGGGTAAAACAAGAATAATCGGGGCCAATACCTTGAAAGCCCCGGCGAGCAAGATCCCCTTCTGCCCTTCGGCGAGACTCTTCGCACCGAACGTCCGCTGAATGATTTGTTGATTCGTGGTCCAGTAGAAAAGATTCAAGAGGAGGACTCCCGTGAACAGCGTGGGCCATGGAACCTGCTGACTACTCGTACCCAATGACGTAAATCGCTCCGGGTCCGACTCATAAAGGCGCGAGAGCCCTTCAAAGACCCCGCCTCCTCCCGCCACTGCCTTCAGCCCGAAGTACGTAATGAGGAGACCGCCCACGAGCAGGCCGAAACCATTAATCGTGTCTGAAACAGCGACCGTCCGGAGCCCGCCCCAGATCGCGTAGGCGGAACCGAGCAAGGCAATCAAGACAACGACGATCCAGAGATTCACCGCATCACTTTCGATACCGGTAAGGCCGGGGACGTCCAGCATACCCGTCAAGCCTCGTGCACCCGTATACAAAATGATTGGCAGGAGAATCAGGGCGTAGGCGGCCACGAAGATGACGGTCGTCACGGACCTCGTCGTCGGTCCGAATCGTTCTTCGAAGAACTGCGGGACCGTCGCGATTCCGCTCTTCAGGTAGCGTGGCAGAAAGAAGAGCGCCAACGCGACGAGTGCCAGGCCTGCCACCACCTCCCACGCCATTACCGACAGGCCGTCGGCAAACGCAGAGCCATTGAGTCCGACAAGCTGTTCGGTAGACAAATTGGTCAGGAGCAACGAGCCCGCGATAAACCCGGCTGTAAGGCGACGGCCGGCAAGGAAGTAGCCCTCTTCCGAGTGATGGTCATCCTGCCTTGTGATCCACCAGGTAATCGCTGCAACGAGCGCCGTGAAGAAGAAGAAAGTTAGCAAAGTCATGGCCGCAGGCTACAGATGGGCAAAGCGTAGAAGGACGACTAAAAGTAGGATCGACGCGCGTGCGAAGCCAGTTGAGGCGATCAGAGGATAATAACGGGCTCGAACCGAAAGTCACCGGGTTCGAACCGGTACAGCGATCGTACGCCGAGGCGAATCGGAATTGGCACGCGCAGCACGCGCAGATCTGCAAGCAGTTCGAGCCCGGCCGATGACTGCCGTATGTTGAAGGCACCGTCTTCACCGTAACCCAGATCTGCAAACAAGGCTCCGAGAAGGCGATTCGAATACAAGAGGCTGCCGATCGAAAGATCTGGATAGACAACCGGAAACACGTAGGTCGCGGTCCCACGAAGGCGGGTGCCGGCAAAGTAGCTTGCATATCCGCGAGGCACCGAG
>JAGQWL010000001.1 GCA_020437385.1 Bacteroidota bacterium | reverse complement strand
TGACGGTCGCAAAACCGACGAAGCGAAAAACGAGTGCATACGTGCCGGGCCTGACGTTATTGATGCTGTAGAAGCCGTCAGCCAGCGTGATCGTCCCTGTTGTCGTGCCGTCGATAACGACCTGGGCTCCCGGAAGCGGAGCGCCCGTGTCGTCGATGACGGTCCCGGTAATCTTCCCGGTGCTCTGGGCGAGCGCGGAAAGGGGAAACCCGACGAGGGCAACCAGGATCACGAGTCGGGCAAACGAAGAGACGTACCGCATGACAGTGGACAGCGAGATTGATCGAGATGCTTGATGCGGATGGCGGCGACGGATGCAAACCGCAACGCGGCGACGAGAGGATCATGAGCGTCGCCGGCTCAAAGTACTGAATGAAACAGGGCCCTTAAGAACGCAAAACCACAGCGGCGGGGAACCCGTTTGGGTCCCCCGCCGGTTTGTGGCAACCACCGCTCACTTGACGAGCGTCATCCTCTTCACAGCAACATTGTCACCAGCCTGGATCCGGTAGAAGTACACACCGGATGCGAGGTTGGCAGGCTTGAAGGTAACCGCATGCGCGCCCGCGATGTAGGGCTCGTCATCCAGCAGCCTGACGACTTCCTGGCCGAGAATGTTGTACACGGCCAGCGTCACCTTGTCTTCAGATGGCAGCGTGAAGCGAATGTTCGTGCTGCCGGTGAACGGATTCGGGTAATTGGGCGCCAACGTGAACTCGAGCGGAGCCGCCGGTTCATCGTCAACACCAACAATTGCCACGTCCTTACCAACAATGGCGACCGATCCTACCGAGGTAACCGTGTTGTTGCCCTCGAACAAGTTCGGGGCCGGCTTTGTCGACCACGGGATGTAGGCACTCGGAACTTCCCAGGAATTGCCACGACCGGAGATATGGTCGTCGTCCTTGTCCACAAGGGCAAGACTGAACGGGATGTACATGATCTCGTCGTCCGCCGGTGGAGTGAAGACCGCATCCGTCTGGGCGGGATCCGCAATCAGGTCTTCCGAATCGATTGCAGCGAGAATGCGATAGCCGATCCTGTTGTCCGACCCGTCAAGGATGTCTTCGTACAGGGCCGGATAGACATACTGGTGACGCGAGTCATAGTAGTAGGTCGAATCCGGGACCGTGCCATCAGCACTGCCACCCTGTTCGAGCCACAGACGCGTCAGCATTCCGTCGATCGGGCCAGAGCGCGCTCGATCCTCCGAGCTGACGTACGGCTGGAACGACATGAAGTAGTCCGGATGTTCACCGCGGGAACGAACGACGTTGGTCGAACCCGTGACGTAGTCGACCGGATACGTTCCCAGGTACACCTGAAGCTGGTCACGCAGGTAAACGTTCCACGAGATGTGCTCGTCCTTGTACTCGGTGAAATCGTGGACCCACGAGCCGCCAGCGTACGTCGGATCCCAGATCGCGATATCAAAGATGTCGTTGTCAACCGAGTTATCCATTACCTCCGCGTACATGTAGAACGTGGTGTAACCTTCGGTTTCATTGTATCGATACGCGAAGTGAACCGTCGCCGAAGCGTCGTCGGGTCCGTAGTAGTTACCCTGGTACGGACTGCCGAGCGGGTCGCCGTCCGTGTACTTGCCAACAACGCGGAACGGTTCGCGCGATTCGGTCCGAAATCCTTCCAGGCCGATCGTGCCCGCATCGAAGTTCGCGACGATCGCGTCTTCTTCTTCCTGCGTCAAGGGATAGATCCACGGCACCTGCTTTCCTTCTGTCGTCACGCTGATCGTTTGAATCGGCGCGTCATCGGGAATGAACGAATACCCGTTCGAACCGGCGATGGCCAGATGGTAGGTCTGCTCCTTGGCATTCGGATGCGGTGAGAATACGGGGAACGTGTACGACAGATTTGCATCCGTCTTGTATTCCCCTGCTACCGTGGCAATGTCATCCGTGATTCCGGTGATTTCGCTTCCCTTATAGAGCAGCGTGTAACCGTAGATGTCGGATCCGCCATCATGCGTCCACGAAACCGTCACGGAGTCGCCAGTCGCGTTCATCGACGATGACAGTGCAGGCAGCGGTGAGCTTGGTGCGGTGCGTCCGACACTCAAGTCTGCCTCGCTGTTGCCGATGTGCACGTCGTCCATCATCCAGTCATAGCCGGAGCCCTGACCGGAGACAGAGAGACGCATGACCTTGTACCAGGTTAGATCTCGCCAGAGCGGATGCGTGGGCGTCACAGATGATCCGATCCATCCGTCATTGTAGCTCCAACGAAGCTTCGGATCGTCTTCCGGCAGCGGGTTGGCCATTGGTGTTCCATCAAC
>JAGQWL010000305.1 GCA_020437385.1 Bacteroidota bacterium | reverse complement strand
CGTGTACGATGAAATCAGCGCGCGCCTGAACGAGCCGGCATTCCGGCCACGTGCGTTGTTCGAGAGGTTCAATGTCGAAGTGCTGACCACTACCGACGCCGCGTCGGATTCGCTCGAACACCACAAGGCCATCCGTGAATCCGGCTGGGACGGCAATGTTGTACCCTGTTTTCGTCCCGACGCTGTCTTCAGGATCGCTTCTCCTCAGTGGGCGGACGAGGTCGCCCGGATTAGTGAGGCCGCGCGCACCGACATCACGGGTTACAGGAGTCTCGTCGCGGCGCTCGAAGATCGGCGGAGGTTCTTCAGCGAGATGGGTGCAACTTCGACGGACCACGCGGTCCTCGTGCCCTATACGGGTCGCCTCTCAGACGCTGCGGCCGATGAAATCGTACAACGTGCGCTGCGAGGTGATGCGACCGCCGAAGATCAAGCGCAGTTCGAGGCGCACATGCTGATGGAGATGGCTCGCATGAGCATCGAGGACGGACTCGTCATGCAGCTTCATCCCGGTGCGCTGCGCGACCACAATGTGACTGTCAGCCGGAAGTTCGGTTCGGATAAGGGTGGCGACATTCCGATATCAACCGAATACACGCGCAACCTGAAGGCATTGCTGAATGCGTACGGAACGGACCCACGCCTGCGGCTTGTGGTTTTTACACTTGACGAAAGCACCTACGCGCGGGAACTCGCCCCGCTCGCAGGTCACTATCCCGCCATGCGTCTCGGGCCCGCGTGGTGGTTCTTCGACAGCATTGAAGGGATGAAACGATACCGAGAGCAAACAACCGAAACGGCTGGTATCTGGAACACCGCAGGCTTCAATGACGATACTCGCGCATTCGTTTCGATTCCCGCGCGACACGACCTTTCGCGCCGTGTCGACGCAAATTTCGTAGCAGGTCTCGTTGTTCGCCACCTGATCGATCTCAACGATGCGAGGCAGATAGTTCGAGCGCTTGCGTACGACCTCGTAAGGGAGACGTACCGACTTGACGGTAAAACTGATGGCTCGAAATGACGAGGATGATTGTTTCCACTGAAATGAGACAACTCATCATGCGAAAAGCAACGATGCGCGGTCTGCTGATCGTGGCGACTTCAATTATTCTCGTGCAGCCGGGCGTCCAGGCGCAGTCCTTCGTCGTTTCGGTGTCGAATCCGACCGATTCGGATCGTCCTGACGAAGTGATCGAACTTGACTGGACGACGGTGACCGAACACGACACGAGCTTCTCGGAAAAACGCGCACGTGTAGTCGATGCGGGAACCGGCGACGAAGTGCTTTCGCAGGTACTTGACCGCGACGCCGACGGAACCCCCGATGCCCTTCTGTTTCTCGTAAGCCTTTGGTCCAACGAGACGCGGGCATATCGTGTCGAAGCGCGCGGCCGCGGGGAGCTGAAGCCGAGGGTCGACGTGATGCACGACGCCTATCGGGATGATGTCGCGTGGGAAAGCGACCGGATTGCATTTCGGACGTACGGGCGTGGATTGTGGGAGGCTGATGAGTTCGAACCGCTAGTCAGTAGCGGGATCGACGTTTGGGCCAAACGCGTGAGGGATCTCATCGTCCGAAAGTGGTACGGCAAGGGATACGCTGAGTATCATGTCGACTCAGGTGAGGGCGCGGACTTCTATTCGGTCGGCCCGACGCTCGGCGCCGGTGGAACAGCGGTTTTCGTCGGCGACGAATTGATTCGGGCGGAGAATTTTGCTGACTACCGGATTATTGCTGAAGGACCCATCCGCATCATCTTCGAATTGATTTATCCGAAGCGGGCGGACTCCGAACTCTCGATTACGGAAACGAAACGCATCACGATGGATGCGGGGCAATATCTTTTTAAGTCGGAGAGCACGTTTCAGACGGCAGACGGGGGAGAACTCGACTATGCCGTTGGATTCGTTAAGCGGAAGGAGGGCGTGGTTGGCTCATCGAAACGGTCGACTGCCGGTTGGATGTGGCTGAGTGTCTGGGGACCGATGGAGCGGAATAACGGAGGGCACGGAAACCTCGGAACGGCAGCGTTGCTCCCTACCGCTCGCGTGCTCGATGTCGATGAGACAGACGATTACTACCTGGCGCGGCTGCGCGCGAAGTCGGGTGAACCAACTGTGCAGTATGTCGGCGCGGGTTGGACGGCGAGCGGCGACTTCACCTCGGTAGAAGACTGGTGGGATATGCTGGACCGGTTCGCGGCGAGATTGGAGCATCCGTTCGGGGTCACGGTGAAGTAGCGCAATGTCTGATGAATGGGAGAATGGGAGAATGGGAGGATGCAGGACGATGCCTTCGGATGGCTGGATCGGAATTTGTGATCCCTACCGCCTCCGCTTCAGCCAGGAACGTAGCCGCCTGAGCGACAACGAAAGTCCGGTGTAAACGAGGAATGCCGTCCCCAGGCTGACAAGCCCCGCGATCGTCTGTCCGAAAAGGCCGAGTACTTCGCCGGTATGCGCGAAACGCAGAACGGACCGTGCACGCCGGCCCGGCGACGCGTCCGCGAACGACTCGAACGTGACCTCCTTGCCGGTGAACCTGTCGAGCGTAAGCGTCGACCGCTTGTGTGGCTGCCCGCCCGTGCCGGCGTCGATCGTAAAGCGTGCCGTCGAATCGGCTTCCGCCGGGATCCGAATGGCGATAGTGTTCCAGCCCGGCACGCGATCCGCCGCGACCTTCTCAAGTTGCGCGAGCGAAAGGGATGCCGGCGTCGGTGGCAACGCGGACATCGTGACAGGTTCGTCGCGCGGACCCTCTGCGCGCCCGCCGGGCGGTGTGTCGCCTGCGATGACGTAAACCAGTTCGCCCGCCCATCGATACGAGATCACCACGCCGGACAAAACGATGAAGAACAACGGAAGGAAGCTCCAGAGTCCGATCACATTGTGCCAGTTGAAGTCGCGGGCTTTGGGTGATAACCCGCGCTGGAGGAACGTGACGTGCCGAAGTGCTTTCCGACCCCAGTTGCGTGGCCACCAGAGATAAATGCCACTGACCACGATGAAGAGAAAGGCGAGATTGCTGGCACCGGTCGCCGCCCGGGCGAGTTTCCGATTGTCACCTCCCGCGCCCAGCCATCGGTGCCAGTCTTCGACGGATCGAAAGAAGGATCGTACGCCACTGTCGGTTTCGCCGAGTTTTTCACCCGTGTATGCACTGTAGTATGCGGTACCGTCCCGTCCAAACGCCGCTGCGACAGGAGCATCGGCGCTGTGATGCAGTGTGATCGTTGATGGCGCGCCCGATGCGGCGTCGGTCATCCGCGCAAGGAGTTCGTCGATCGAGAGGCGCTGAGCCGACGCATCAACCGGACCCGCATCAAGGCCGTGCGTGTCCGCCCACGCGACCACCTGCCGTTCATAGGTAAGCAGGACGCCCGTGACCGCCATGACAAAAACAACGACGGCGATCGAAACCCCGGTGACGAGGTGGCACCAGAAGATGATTTTGCGGAACAGCTTCATTAACTCGGGAAACCTGCATCGATTTTGACAACAACTTGACGTGTGAGACCGCTGCGGGATTCCAGCACGTTTTGACGCTGTCCGAAGAACCTATGACCTTGGGTTGTCATCGGGATACCGGATATTCAGATACACCCTTCGTTGCGCACCGACAGGTAATCGGAAAATGCCATGGCCGAACCCCTCAAGAATCATTTCGGACCCGAAATCCCCAAGCGGATTGCGAAGATGATATCGGATGTCCATCCGGAGTTTCAGTCTCGTCCGTTCATTAACACGTCCCTCAAGGGGTATGACGGTCTTGAGCTGCTCGACCGCGGGCGGAAGATCGCGGACGCGCTTCGCGAGCACCTTCCCGACGACTACCCGGAGGCGGTTGCCATCCTGGTGAAATCGATCGGCCCCACGCTGGAGGAAGAGCCGAACAAGGGGATGGGATCGTTTCTCTACATGCCGCACACGATGTTCGTTCAGCGACACGGACTCGACCACTTCGAGGAATCGATGGTCGCGCAGTACGAATTGACGCAGCGGTTTACGGCAGAGTCGAGCATTCGACCGTTCATCGAGAAGTATCCGAAGAAGTCGCTCGCCCGGCTGCGAAAGTGGACGCGCGACGGGAGTGAACACGTTCGCCGACTCGTTTCCGAGGGGACCCGGCCGCGGCTCCCGTGGTCGTCACGCCTGCGAATGTTTCAGGAGGATCCGACACCCGTGATCGAGTTGCTGGAACTGCTGAAGGATGACGAGTCGCTATACGTCCGGCGTTCAGTCGCGAATAATCTGAACGACATCGGCAAGGACAATCCGGAGGTGTTGTATAAGACGGCCGCCCGGTGGTTGAAAGACGCGTCGCCCGAAAGGGAATGGGTCGTCAAGCACGCACTGCGTTCAGCAATCAAGCGTGGTGAGGCCGGCGCCTTGAAGGTGATTGGATATGCCGGATCCGCAAAGATCGACGTGTCCAATGGATTGATCCTCCCGGAAGCGCCGACGATTGGCGACTCAATCAAGATTCGGTTCACGGCGACCAACAACACGTCGCGACGACAGAAGGCGCTCGTCGATCTGCAGATTCACTTCGTGAAGTCCAATGGGTCGACTTCCGCGAAGGTGTTCAAACTCAAGGAGGTCGAGCTGGCAGCCGGGCAATCCGAAACGTTGGGCAAGACCGTTTCACTCAAGCAGCACACGACCCGCAAACATTTCCCCGGTCTGCACCGCGTCGACGCATTACTGAATGGAGAGGCCGTGACGGTCGGATCGTTCGAGTTAAACGAGTAGTTGCTTCGAGCGCTGTTGGCTCCTTCGCCACGCAAAAAGCGGGGATGCCCTCTCGGACACCCCCGCTGGAGAAACACTCTTCGCACGAATCCGAAGATCCGAGCTAGCGTGCCCGCGCTGTTTCAGAATCCGTATCGCACGCCAAACCGAGGCTCGAAGATCGACGAGCTGTAGGCAAACATGAGGTCGCCCTCCCCGAACACCTCAACCGGCCCCACATCGTAGGTGGCGCCGCCGCGGAGCGCAATTCCGGTTTCATTGCTCGAGCTCGAGAAGCCCTCGAAGCTGTACTTCTGATGGATGAAGCGGAGGCCGCCGCCGCCGTAGACAGAAGCCAGCATGTTCAGACGGTGGCGATAGACGACATCGATCATCGTGATCAGCACGGATAAATTCGACGAAGGCTTGAAGAAGTCAAAGCCAACTTGCGCATCGACCGGCAAATCGGCCGGCTCTTCCCAGTAGCCACGGATCGTAAAGGTTACATTCTCCCAATCCAGGTTGTAGCCAATACCGATCTCGACGCCAACCGGCAGTCCGTCCTCCTCATCGTCTCCGTCCATCCCGTCTGAACCACGTGAACGGTCGAAATCGCTGCTGGGGTTGTCACCGTGGTCGACGATCAAGATCCCCGGATGCCACTTGAAGATTCCGATCGCAACACAGTCGTCGTCGTCATCCGGGTCGTCGTTCGACTTCTTCTCGTCCTCACACGAGTTTTCACCTTCCGGGTCAACGTAGATCGTCGGATCGTCTCCGCCCGCAACAAAGATCTCGACCGTATCCCCCTCGTCGAACGTGTCGATCGGGATGGTGTGACGGCCGTCATCGCCCGTGTCGCCGATCGGGTTTCCGTCGACGATGATCGGCACATCGGGTGTCGTATTGCCGTCTTCGTCCTGCGCCACAACAACGACGCCTGATATCAGGCCGCTTTGTGCCAGTGCAGGCGATGCCAGCAGAAGCAGCGTGAGCAGCAGTTGGATTCGTTTCATGTTCATGTGTGGATTGCGTTTCTAGAAGTTGACTGCATTGTTGTTTCGCGCGAACCGAAAGAGCTTGTAGTCCAGGTCCGGATGGAGATTGAGTACAGTACCCCAGCCTCCGGCGCGGGCGATCGGGATGTGAAGATGGTTTACGTGCTGGGCGCGGATGAAGAACGCTTTATCCGGCGAATAATTTGCCGCCTGCAGGTAGCGGTTGATCCAGGACGGGTTGTTCGTCAGCCGCGTGTTCTGCCACGCACGTGTAACCGACACGTCGGCGTTTGACAGTCGATACTGCAGCCGCTGGCTGCCGAAGCTCGTCGTTCGTCGGCCCTTGCCGAACCACCATCCGTAAATGAACTGGGCCTGCGCGATGTGAGCAGACAACTCTCCGCCGCCCATCGCATGCGTTGCCTCGTGGACGATCACGGCGGCAAGGCTCAGCGCCGAATTTGGCTTCGCGTTGAAGGACCACGGATTGAGGTAGATCGCTGTCGGCGTGTCGGGGTGCCAGAGCCCGCCATATTTCTGCGGCATGTTGACGTCCCAGTGAACCGTCAACTCACCCTTCATGATCTGCCGCGCGATGTGCTTGTGATAGGGTCCGCCGTTCATCAGCAGGCCAAGCGTTTCGTTCTGCAGCGCGATGTCGCGGTTAGCACCCCGGCCACCGACAATCGACGCGAACACCTCACCGGTATCCTTTGGTTTGTACGGAGCGTCTGCGCCGTGGCCAACCTGATTGGCAAAGCCTTCGACGGATCCGGCATCAGCAGACTTGAGTCGGTTTCGCACAGCCTTGTATCCGATACCAATGCCCGCGAATCCCAGTCGGATTCCGGATCCGATTCCCGCCGACGCAAACGATGAGATGGCATTCTTCGTGACGGCGTCCGACCACGAGGCGTTGTGTAGACCCACGTCAAATGCGACGCCGCTTGCAACATTCGAAGCGTAGTCGGACCAGAATCGGGACATGGCGGATGAACCGCCGGGCAGCAGCTTGCCAAGTCCGGCCGACATTGCCCCCTGGGCCAGGTGTTCGCCTGCCTCGGACGGTGTGTACGGCGAGGAAGTCCAGGCGGCCGCCGTCCAGTTGAGCCCGACATTGAGCAATCCCTCGAAAACCGCTGCGCCGGGTGCGACCGCTGCGCCCGTCATCACCATCAGCGCAAGCGCACCACGATTCTGCATCGCCGTTATCGACCGCCGATAGGCCGCCATGTTCAACGCATTGGCGACAGTCGGAGAGGTGCGATAATCATAGATCGTGCGCTGTACCTGCTCGTCGTACTTGATTCCCGAAAACCCGTCGATGCGCAGTGAAGCCGACAGATACGGCGTTCGGGTGGTCGAGCCCGCGATGAAGCGCTCCTCGTCCGGCGGTGCGAGCGATGACCCCGCTTCGTTCGCCGAGGGCGCGATCGTCTGCACGGGCTTGCCATCCCCATCCGTGATCATCGCGATCTGGCTCTGCAGATTTGCGTGGAGGTAGTACGGCTTGAAGTTTTGAGAGACGTCGTCGTTCGTTCGCCGATCCATCCGCACGCGTTCTCCCGGCCGCGAGCCAGAGATATACCGTGCAATCAGCTTCGAAGACGGGCCCATGCCGGTGCCTTCCGCAATCACCGTCTGACCATCGTACAGGAACCACGCTTCCGTTCGCGTCCACGGGTCGAAGTCGACGAAGCCTCGGGGTGTGCGGTCGCGGATGGGGATCACCTCGGTTCGTCGTCCCAGCGGGTCGTACTTGAACGAGGTCGACTGATTGTACGGTCGGTTGCCCGGTATTTGGATGACCGCGATCAGGCGCCGCTCGTAATCATAGCGGTACAGGTTCGCGTCGTCCGCGACAATGTTGCCGACCGGGTCGTAGACGAACTTCTGCGTATCGGTGAACGAACCGTCACCCGCAATCCACTGCTTCAGGTCGTCTACCCCTGCGATTTCCGGCACCCGGCCTCTGAACTGGTCGCGTGCAGTTGTTTTCACGGACGAGACCCGAACGCCGTCGTACGTGAATTCCTGGATCCGCGCAAACTGCGCGACCGGAAATTCGCCCTGCGTCTGCGTGAGCAGTTCGGCCTGGACCGAGGGCCGATTGCCGTCGTACTCGGTCATCATTCGGCTGACCGTCTGCGACGGTGTCGACCCGCCGACGGAAGAGGTCGAAACACTTTCGGTTG
>JAGQWL010000304.1 GCA_020437385.1 Bacteroidota bacterium | reverse complement strand
TCCTTCACCTGCTGCATCTGCGCCAGGTGACGGTCCGTGTGGTTCGCGAAGAACTGAGTCCACTGATAGGCATCAAGCGGACCCAGGGCGGGATTTTCGCCGACGTGTTTGCGAAGGTCGCCGCTGAACGAAGACAGCGACTCTTCCGTTGCGCCGCGTGCTTCGTTCCAGGCTGCCAGTATCTCGTCTGCCGTCTTGTACTTGCCTTCGGGCTGCATTGCATCCGGGGCCTGAAACTTCTGCGTGCGATCGGCAAACATGGTCGCAATGGTCTCGTCCGTCATCATCGAATCAGGACGCATCGCCACGGTGTCAGCCGCGAGCAGGTCGGCATACAACGGCTGCATCATGTTCTCCGTAAGGATAAGGTGCTCGGCGACTTCGGCAATCGACCAGCGCTCGTCAGACTCGCGGTACGCGAGCTGTTCCGGCGTAAGGCCCTCAACCATGGCAACGAAACGATCGCCGCTGGACTGAAGGAGACTCATCGCCTCGCGGGTTTCGGGGTTTGAAAACGTCTGGGTCGCCTGGACGGCCTCCGACATCGCGTCGGTCGCGTCCTGCTCGGCGATTGCGTTTTCGTTCATCTTCGACTCGCATCCCGCGGCGAAGACAATGAAGAGAACAAGTGAGCCAGTCCAGAAAGTGGATCGGATCTTAGTAGTCATTTTACTCGGGTAGTTCGTGTGGATCGGACAAGTCGTCCGATGAGCTGAGCATCACGTCGAATCGCCCGTCCCCGCCGTCCACATCCTCGCCACCACGTTCTGCTAGATCTCCTCCCCCGGATTGACAAACCGATTGTCTTCCCAGGCGTGTTGAAGGTCGTGCAGCTCGCGATATCGACCGTTGAGCTCCATGAGTTCGGCATGCGTCCCGCGCTCGACAATCCGCCCCTCCTCCAGAACGAGGATCTGGTCAGCACTCCTGATTGTCGACAGCCGGTGCGCAATAACAAAAGCAGTGCGACCCTCTTTGAGTCGATTCAGCCCCTGCTGAATCAATGCCTCGCTTTCCGTGTCGAGACTGGACGTTGCTTCGTCCAGCACGAGTATTCGGGGGTTTGCAAGCAAAGCACGCGCGATCGCAATCCGCTGCCTTTGTCCGCCGGAAAGTTTGATACCGCGCTCACCAACGATGGATTCGTAACCTTCCGGGAAGCTTTGAATAAAATCGTGACAATTTGCGATGCGGGCGACGGCCTCGATATCCTCCTGAGTGGCGTCAGGTCGCGTAAAACGAATGTTTTCGGCTACCGTGCCGTCGAACAAGAAGTTTTCCTGAAGCACCACGCCCAGCACCTGCCGGAACTCCTGCACGCGGATCGTCTGGAGATCACGTCCGTCGATCAGCACGCGTCCACTCTGCGGGCGATAGAACGCCATGGCAAGACCGACCAACGTGCTCTTGCCGGAACCGCTCGATCCGACCAGCGCGGTTGTTGTGCCCGCCCTCGCGTCGAACGAAATGTTCTGCAACACGGGCGACCCTTCGTTATAGTAGAAGGACACGTCGTCAAACGTGACACGCCCCTCGATGTCGCCGAGCGGCTCCCGCTGTGCATCTTCTTCGTCTTCGGTGTGCTCGCTCAGCAAATCGCTGATCCTGTCGAGTCCGGCAAGTGCGTCGCTCACCTGCGTCCCGATCGACGCCATCTGGATGACCGGCGCCGCCAGCATCCCGGTGAAGAAGATGTACATCACGAAGTCCCCGATTGTCATCGAGCCGTTCACGACCGCGCGGCCGCCGACCAGCAGCATCCCGACGCCCACAATGCCAATCACCAGTGACCCGAACGACGTGATCGCGGAGATCCCCGTGATCGAGGACTTGATGTTGGTGAACAGTCTCATGACGCCAGCCGAGAACACGCTCTGTTCGCGCTTCTCGACATTGTAGGCCTTGACGATCCGGATGCCGCCGAGTGTTTCTCCAAGACGACCGGTCACTTCGGCATTGATGACGCTTCGCTCTCGGAAGATCGGACGCAGCTTCTTGAACGCGAACGACATGCCGCCGCCGAACATCGCGAGCAGGATGATGGTGCCAATCGTGAGCTGCCAGTTGAGGTACAGCAGAACCCCGAGTGCGAGTGCGGCAGAGAAGAGTCCGCCAACAAGCTGGATGATGCCGGTACCCACAAGGTTGCGGATGCCCTCCGCATCCGTCATGATCCGCGAGATGAGAACGCCCGACTTCGTGTCGTCGAAGAAGCGGATGGGCAGCCGCGTGACGTGCTCCTGCACGCGACGCCGCATATCCATGATCGCTTCCTGAGCCGCGACCGAAATAATCTGCGAAAGGGCGAACTTCGTTCCGGCGTCAATCAGTGTCGCAACGCCGACGGCGATGCCCAACGGTACCAGCAGATTGTGACGGCCCTTGCCGATAATTTCGTCGAGAAGAATTTTTGAGCTGCCCGGCAGGACGAGGCCGGCGAGCCGCCCGACGATCATCAGCACGAAACCGATGGCGAGGCGCCTACGGTGGTACCACATTAGCTGGCGTGCTTCGCGCCACGCCTTCTTCAGGTTGACCTTCTTCTTGGCCTCCTTCGCTTCGTCTTTTTCGTCGCGTCGATTCGACACAGCCGCTTGTGCCTGGGTCGCCGGTCCTGCTTGATCGGTCGCGTTTGCGGCCACGCCGTTTCCTGATTTGCCGACTCCGATACCTTGTGGGTTGCTATCTTTCTTTGAATCTGCCACTTCGCTGTGCATTGAAATGCCTTATCGGCCCGAATTCGTCGAAATGCGCGGCAGTTTGCAGCGTGGAACGACGAACTGAGCCGCTTTCACGACTGTGGAAGTCGTGAGTTCTCCTATTTTCATGAACGATAACCAAACGAACGAGATCAGGCGCCGCAGACGCGTCAGGAGAACGCTGCTGGTTGTTCTCCTGCTTTGTGTTGCCGCAGTCGTTCTTTTTGGCGTACTCCCGCCGAAGTTCGACCGCGAAGCCAACGCAGTAGTTGATGCCGGACCCTATCTCGCGTCTCCGAGGGCCGACTCCCTCAATGCGCGGCTGACGATCGTTGACCTGCATTCGGATCAGCTTCTCTGGAATCGTCCCACCGAAGTTCGTGCCGACCGCGGCCAGGTAGATCTGCCGCGCCTTGAAGAGGGCAACGTCGCGTTGGAAGTGTTCTCGGCCGTGACCAAATCGCCGTTTGGTCAGAACACCTATTCTAATGCGGGGGACTCCGACCGCATTACCGCACTGGTCATCCTGCAACGATGGCCGGTTCGAACCTGGGGCAGCCTCACCGAGCGCGCGCTTTATCAGGCCGAGAAGCTCGGGCGCGCCGCCAGGGCGTCGAACGGGCGACTCCGCGTGATCCAAAGTCGATCGGATCTTGATACCCTGCTCGCGGATCGCGCCGCCGGCGTCAACGTGACCGGCGGACTCCTCGCCATTGAGGGGCTTCACGCCATGGAGGGCAGCATCGACGGGTACGAGCGGCTGGTGAACGCCGGTTATCGGATGATGTCGATCACGCACTTCTTCGACACTGAACTTGGCGGGTCGGCACACGGACGAGTAAAGGGCGGGCTCACCGATCTCGGTCGCGAAACAATCGGGCGGATGCTGGAAGACGGCATCGTGATTGATGTCGCACACGTTTCGCCGAAGAGCATTGATGACATCCTCGGGATGGCGACCGCACCGGTTGTGGCGTCGCACACCGGCGTCGATGGTACGTGTCCGTCGCCTCGAAACTTGTCGGATGAGCAGATCGACGGGATTGCCGCTACGGGAGGCGTGATCGGCATCGGATTCTGGGACGCGGCCGTTTGCGGCACCGACCCGGCCGATATCGCGCGTGCGATGCGGTATGTGGCGGACCGGGTGGGCGTTGAACACGTGGCAGTTGGATCGGACTACGATGGATCGGTTGTGACGGGCTTTGATGTGTCCGGCATGGCGCTGCTGACGGAGGCGCTTGTGAATGAAGGATTTGCGGATGATGAGATTGGCCTGATCATGGGAGACAATGCCATCCGCGTGTTGCGGTCGGTGCTCAAATGACCATGACGCGTCCGCTGAATAAGACACCACGTTGTCGACGCCGCACCGCAGGGCGACTTCCGACCCTCGCGACTTCAATCGCGGCAGTTCTGCTGCTCCTTTCCACGGGATGCCGACACGTCATCGGACCGGACCCCGCCGTATCGATTGCCGACAGCACGGTCGCTGCCGCAGTCGATAGCGGCGTCGTCCCGGGGGCAGTTCTGCTCATCGCACGCAATGGCGTCGTCGTCCATCTGAAGGCCTACGGATACGCATCCGAGTACAACTTCGATGGGAGCCGGCTTGTCAGCCCTGTTCCGATGACGACAGAGACGATGTTTGACCTGGCCTCTCTGACGAAGGCGTTCGGAACGACCTTCGCCATCATGAAGCTCGTCGATGAAGGCCGCGTTGATCTTGACGCACCGGTGCGAACCTACCTTCCGCTGTTCACCGGCGCCTCAAAGGACAGCGTGACGGTGCTCCACCTGCTTGCCCACAGCAGCGGACTTTACCAATGGAAACCGCTGTACTATCATGCGCGCACAAATGATGAGACGTACCGATACATTGCGGAACTGCCCCTTGAGCGACCTGTCGGCAAGCAGCGTCGCTACAGCGACCTCGGCTTTATGCTACTCGGGTATATCGTCGAGCACGTGACGGGGCAGCCCCTGGATTCGTATCTCGAAGATTCCTTGTACTCCCCGCTGCGATTGCAGGCCACGAGCTTTAATCCGAAGAATCAGGCGCGCTTCTCAACGCGCCGCTTTGCTGCCACGTCGCACGGCAATCCCTTCGAACGTCGCATGGTTGCGGATGACAACTTCGGATACGTCTGTGACGAAGATGTCGACGACTTCGGCGACTGGCGGCAGTACGTGCTCGACGGCGAAGTGAACGACGGAAATGCGTGGTACGCCAACAATGGAGTGGCCGGCCACGCCGGACTGTTCTCGACAGCGACCGACCTCAACGTGCTGTTGAAGCTTCTCGTAAACCGGGGAGCCCTGCAAGGCGAGGCGCTGATTTCCGGCGCGACCATCGATCGATTTCTCACGAAGGACGAATTTGGTCACGGACTCGGTTGGTTCATGTCGGCGAACTCGCTGCCGGCCGAGAATCTTCCCGAGGGCAGCTTCGGGCACACCGGATTTACGGGAACGTACGCGATTGCGATGCCCGCGATCGGAGTGAACCTCGTGCTGCTGACGAACCGGCAGAACGGAGGGGTCGACTCATCCGGCCGTTATCCGGATCTGACGCCGCTGCGACGTGCCGTGACGGAGGCCTTCGTACAGCACTAGCCAACGAATCTGGTCGCCAGGATGTAGCCTGATCGCGAGATACGCTGAACTCCGTCTACCAGCGCCCGTCGCGTCCGCTCACTTCGATGGAGTCCCGCTTGCAGCACCGGCGAACAGGTGGACCAGCATCAACGAATTCAGCCGATCCAGTCGAGTGGCACCCTCCATCTTCAGGTCGACTTCGGCGATTACTTCGGGATGGTTTTCCAGCAGATCGCTGTAGTAGTCCGCGAGAACTGGAAACTCGGCAGCCATGGATTCCAGAGATAGCGTATCTGTTGGAGCAGCCTGTGTGAGCCTTCTGGATTCCTGTACGAATGCCAGCAGCTCGTCCGTCAATTCCTCGACGTATCCCTGGCTCTTGCGGGCTCCGTCTCCGCCGAAATTACCGTTGCCGCTTTGTGATTCGCCTGTTTCCGAATCTGCATTGGCGAGCCCAACACTGGCGAGGGTTACAAGCAAGCTGGAGGCGCCGATACTGGCTACAGCGACCTTCTGCCAGACAGGCCAGTCGTTGGTTGATTCGGATGGCTGGGCCGCAGCGGGAACAGCCATAACCAGGTACGTGGCGACCACTGCCAGATTCGGGATCGTGGCACGTACCGTTCGAGCACGTTTCTGCGTCTTGTCCATCTTTCGAACTTCCGATTGCAGTTTTGACCTTTCCTGCCCTTGTAATCGCGGTTTCCTCGCTGGTCTATAATCCGGCGAAATCCAACGTCGACATCCGGGTGTCTGGTGCGATTCGCCAGCATGACGCCACGACACTTGCGGGGATCGTTGGACAGGTTTTGAACCGCCTGCCATCGGCGATGGTAGCGAAGATGGTCAACGACGAGCAGCCGGTGCTGCGTATCCACGTCCAGTTACTGAATCGCGCGCTCGGCGCTGAGGATGTTTGCGGGCCGTCCGACAAAACGCTCGGGTATTTTGACAGGCGCAACGAGCGAGTCGTACTGAGTCTTGCCCTTGTCGACAGGGCCCTGTATCACGGCACAGACGCCGGTCAACCCGGGTGCGGTCCGGCATCATGGTCTGGATTCCTGAAAGCGACCGTCGTCCACGAGTTGGGTCACTTTCTTGATCATCGAATTCATTCGAGTCCGTCTCGACAATTTGAAGCACTGCTAGGTGGAGAAGCTGGTCATCGCCTCGTTGCTCCGCGCAATCGCATTCGAAATTTCAACGCTGCCGCGTCGCCGGATCCCTACGAGTTTCGCAATCGCCGGGAGGCCTTCGCGGTCAACTTCGAGCACTACATTCTCGATCCCACATTCCGGTGTGCGCGTCCAGCGATGACGGCCTGGTTCGACCAGATTGCTGAAGTGAAACCGAACGATAGCTGCAGCGACCATTCGTACGTCCTGCTCAACTCAAGCTCGGCAACGGACAACCTGACGCGCCTCGCGCTCCTCGATCGTTCGCGCGTTTATCAGATACAGTATCTACATGCGAGCGACGGCGAGGGCTTTGCCAGTCGATGGGGGCATTCGATGTTTCGGATCGTAATGTGCGCGCCGTCCCGACCCGAAACCGACGCGCTATGCCTCGCGGATACCGAGGAAGACCTTGTACTGAGCTATCGCGCGAACGTAGCAGACCTCACACTGAACTATCTGAAAGGACTTACGGGAGATTATCCCTCGCAGCTTTTTGTTTTCGACCTTCCGGAGATAATCACGGAGTACACGCGATTAGAATTCAGGGATCTTGTGGGCGTTCCGCTGGAGCTGACGCCGGACGAGGTCGATTTGTTTATCGATGTCGCCCTCGAGCGATACTGGAACTATCAGGGCAAGTACTATTTCGTCACAAACAACTGCGGAACGGAAACGCTTCGGCATCTCCGGGCGGCGCTCGCTGAAGAGCCGCATCTGAAATCGCGTACGCCTCGGAAACTCTTCCGCACACTGATGAAAACGGATCTTGTTGCGGAGGCATTCCTGGACGAATTCGGCGCAGGAATGGACCCGGGGCCGAACTTCTTCCCATCAAAGCGGCCGCTTTACGAATCCGCATTCGACAGCATTCAGTCATTGGGAGGATTCCCGGAGCTGACGATGGAAGCGTATCTCGACCGGACGACTGCGGCGCAGCGGATGACCGGCTACAAGTCGTTTCTGGCTAAACTGAACGCTGACAGTTCGGCGGCAAGCGGGAGGGAAGCGCTGTTGTCCAAACTCCTGCTATTGGAGCGGCTCGCGCGTTCTCGCGAGGAGGAGCGAACGTCCGAGCAGATATTGAAACGGTTGCAGTCGGCAAACCGTGAAACGCTTGACGCTATTCGGAGACAAGTCCTGGAATTCTACAAGGAGCCCTGGGATCTGGTTGACGCTGATAGCTATGGCGTTCCCCCGCTTTGGGCACTGGAAAGCTATCTGTCGCGATCCGAAGAAAGGCTCGATCGGCTACAAGCATTGGATCGAATCATTCGCGATGATGTCGGATTTGCCGACCTGCGAGCGCAAATCGATGCCATTCGCTCAGTTCAGGCGTTTCTCTCGCAGCGACTTGCACTGGAATTTGTAGACGGCTCGGTTGATGGCGGCTGATCGCCGCGTTCATCCCGTCGCTGTGGATCACAAGGTTGACGGCATTATCTTGTCCGACCCCTCTATCGAATCCAACTGCACGGGCGCATCCCTCAGCCTTGCAAACCGATGTCTGCTTCTACGCTCAAACGGGTATTGCCTCTCGCCGCCGCAGGCGCACTCATTCTTGCACAGGCTGGTCTTGCTTCACCGGGTCGTCTCGCCCGGGGACCCGGTGATCCGCCACTTGAAGTCAAGGTACCGAGGATCGAGCAGGCAGAAATTGCTATCGACGGCGTGCTCAGCGAGGACGTGTGGTCGCGGGCAGCACTCTTCTCAAGTTTCTCGCAATACCTGCCGGTAGATGGTCGGCCGGCAGTTGATTCGACCCACGTACTCGTCTGGTATTCTCCCACCGCGATTCACTTTGGCATCCGCGCCTACGAGGTTCACGAAGAGGTTCGCGCAACGCTTGCGGATCGAGACAAAATTTCCGGCGACGACTACGTTCAGATCGTCCTCGATACATACAACGATCAACGCCAGGCCGTACTTCTCGGCGTCAACCCGCTGGGGCAGCAGGCCGATGGCGTGCTCCGCGATACCGAGCGCGGCGGCATGTTCAGCACGACGTCCGGTGCCTTCGTCGTGGATCTGAGCCCGGACTATGTCTACGAATCGCGCGGCAGACTCACCGATTATGGATTCGAGATCGAGATCCGAATTCCGTTCAAGAGTCTGCGCTACCAGTCCAGCATCGAGCAGGATTGGGGCTTCAACGTCATGCGGAAAATCCAGCACTCGGGTTATCTGAGCACCTGGACGCCGGTACTTCAGGCGAACGCGTCGTTTCTCGCACAGAACGGCACCCTCGCGGAGCTGACGGACCTTCGCCGCGGTATCGTTCTGGATATCAATCCGGAGGTTACGAGCACTGCCAATCGGGCCGCGGATGCGTCCAGGTTCGATGCGGATTTCCGTGATCCGCTCGGCGTCAATGTCCGCTGGGGGGTGTCGAACAATCTCACACTTAACGGCACGGTGAATCCGGACTTTTCCCAGGTCGAGGCTGATGTCGCGCAGATACAGTTTGATCCGCGGCGCGCCGTCTTTGTCCCCGAGAAGCGCCCGTTCTTCCTGGATGGAATCGAGTTGTTCCAGTCGCCGACGACGCTGATCTACACGCGACGGATCTCGAACCCGTTGAGCGCCGTCAAGCTCACAGGTAAGGCGGGGAGCACCAACATCGCCGTGCTGTCCGCCGCCGACAACAAGAACATCTACCTGAGTGATCTCGATGCGCGCTACTTCAATGCTGTGCGGCTTCGCCGGGACCTCAGTGGGCAGAGCACCATCGGGCTGACCTACACCGACAAGATCGACGAGAGCCGTTGGAATCGGGTGGCGGCGGTCGATGGGCGGATGGTCTTCTCGAAGCTGTACTCCGTATCCTACCAGGCAGGCATGTCGGCCACCGGCGATGCGGGATCTACGGTGGCCGCGCCGATGTGGCGTTTCGTTGCGTCTGCTTCCGGAAGGAGGAACGGCGCCTCGTTCACCTCGACTGGCTTCCACGGTAATTTCAACGCGGAGTCCGGGTTCATTAATCGCGTCGGAGTTGTTCAAAACACGTTCGTTCCGAGACGAACATGGTTCGGTCCGGAGGGAGCGTTTGTTGAGCAGTTCACGGGCGGACTGACTTTCGACGGTACGTGGGATTATGATCGCTTCACACGTGGGACGGAGCCGAATGACGCGAAGCTGCATCTGAATTCCGCCTACAGTTTCCGTGGCGGATGGTCAGGCAATACGTCCTTCTACTACGAGTCGTTCAAGTACCCGAAGGAGTTATACACTGATTTCTTCATCGAACTTCAGGATGATTCCGGCACGCCGATCGACACCGTAGCCTACACAGGAACGGATCGCCTTGTGAATACGGGCTTCTGGAGCACGATCGAGACGCCGCAGCTCAACACGTTCTCCGGAAGCTTCTTCGTTGTTGCGGGCCGGGACGACAACTTCTTCGAATGGGCGCCGGCCGACATTCTGTTCATCACGCTGGCACTCAACTGGAATCCGACGGACCAGCTTCGGTTTAATTTTCTGTACAATCATCAGCAGTATATCCGAACCGACGACCGAAGCAACGTTGGTTTGCGGCGCGTGCCGCGACTGAAGGCTGAGTACCAGATCACTCCGTCAATCTTTGTGAGGCTGGTGGGGCAGTATGATTCGAATTTCACCGATGCCCTGCGGGACAACTCACGGACCGACGACCCGATCCTCATTCTCGACCGTGAAACGGGTGAGTACGAACGCTCGGTGGCCCGGCGGACCAACAGTTTCCGGTTTGACTGGCTGTTTTCGTTCCGACCCAATCCCGGCACCGTCATCTTCCTGGGGTACGGAAGCGGTCTGACGGAGCCGAACACCTATCGCTTCCGGGACCTGCGTCGCCAGAACGACGGCATTTTTGTCAAGCTCAGCTATCTTTTCCGCGTGTAACCGGCGGCACGACTCCCGCGCGCTCCTCGCGGCCTCGGCAAGCGGCGAGGCAGTTCTTATCGCGGTGCTGTTATCGCACCGGTGTTATCGCGGCGGTGTTATCGCGAGAT
>JAGQWL010000303.1 GCA_020437385.1 Bacteroidota bacterium | reverse complement strand
GGCCGACTGCTCTACCTGATGGACATCTGTGCGGCGATCTCCGCACAGCGACATACAAATCGCGTCTGCGTCACTGCTGCAGTCGACCAGGTCGAGTTTCACGCTCCGATTCACCACGGAGAGATTGTGAGACTGCGCAGTCAGGTTAACCGAGTCTTTCGCACGTCTATGGAAGTCGAGATCAACGTATGGGCTGAGGACGCACTCGCGCAGACGGTGCGAGAATGCAATCGTGCCTTCTATACGTTTGTTGGCGTCGACGAAAACAACAAGCCGGTGGCTTCTCCTCCGGTCATCCCCGAAACGGACGAGGAGAAAGAACGCTACGAGGCAGCGGGAAAGCGTCGTGAAGTCCGCCTGCTTCTGGCAGGTCGTCTCAAGTGGACGGAATCTGAACACCTCAAAGATGAACTGCTAATGGCGTTCGGCTCTCGATCGCGATGAAACGGCAGAGTGCCTTTCCTGGAAGTGCAGTTCAGTGGCGGGCCACTAGCTAATCCGCCGACTTGTCTTACCTTCGTCGCCATGCAGTTCCCTGACGAAATATTGTACGGCCGCATTCTGGTAACCGGTGCCAACGGGCTGCTTGGTCAAGCCCTGGTCCGCAACCTGTCGTCACATCCGCGGTACGATGTGCTCGCCACAGGGCGTCAACAGCGCCCCGTGTTTGCCCCCTCGAATTGCGGGTATGTGCGCATGGACCTGACAAAGGCGCATGAGGTCCGCCAGGTTTTTGAATCGTTCGCGCCTACCTGCGTCGTCAACTGCGCCGCAATGACCCAGGTAGACGATTGCGAACGCGAGCGGGAATTGTGCTGGATTACGAATGTCGACGCAGTTGAAACGCTGTCCCGACTTTGTTGGTCGACCGGCTGCAAACTGGTGCAGGTTTCAACCGACTTTGTGTTTGACGGTGACCACGGACCGTACAAAGAGACCGATCGACCGGCACCCGTAAACTTCTACGGTAAGTCGAAACTCGCCGCCGAAAACATTCTCCGAGAGTCGTCGCTGGACAAGTGGGCAATCGCGCGGACTGTGCTCGTCTTCGGAGCAGAGCCCGGACTCAGTCGGAATAATATTGCCCTCTGGGTACAGCGTGAACTTGAAAACGGAAGGCCGATACGGATCGTCGGGGATCAGTACCGTTCGCCCACATTCAATGTTGATCTTGCCAACGGCATCGAGTTGATACTCAGATACGGCGCAAGTGGTATCTTTCATCTTTCCGGCCCGGAGTTGCTTTCGGTTCACGAGTTTGCCGTTCGTCTTGCGCAGGTCTGCGGCCTCGACGCCGGTTTGATCACTGAGACGGATTCGGCCACGTTGAACCAGACTGCGCGCCGCCCTCCGAGAACCGGGTTTGTGCTCGACAAGGCGCGTCGTGTTCTCGGTTACGCGCCCCACGATCTCGACTCGGCTATCCGACTGTTTGCCCAGCGTCTACTGGACACGACGAACAACTGACAAGTCCTACATGCTAGACCTCTCTCTGATACGGACCAACCCATCCGCCGTGGCCGATGCCATGCGTGTGAAAGGGATCGGGGACCCATCAATCGTTGACAGAATCGTCGATCTCGACGTGCGCCAGCGTGAGTGTGTTACTCAGCTGCAGCAGTTGCAGGCCGAATCGAACAGCTCAGCCAAAAAGATCGGGGAGCTCATGCGGTCGGGACGGCGAGATGAGGCGAGTCCACTCATCAAGGCAAATGCAGACGCCAAGGAGAAGCTTCAAGAATTAGAGGCAGACTCCCGCACGCTGTCCGACGAACTGGATGACCTGTTGCTCGAACTACCGAATATTCCGCACGAGAGCGTTCCAGTTGGAGCGACTCCCGAAGAGAACGTGACGATCGGAGAATTCGGTGAGCGACCATCTTTCGATTTCGATCCAAAGCCGCATTGGGAGCTGCTGGAGATACACGGCCTTGTCGACTTCGCTCGTGGGTCAAAGGTGACGGGCGCTGGTTTTCCCTTCTACATTGGAAAGGGCGCATCACTTCAACGTGCCCTTATCAATTTCTTCCTCGACGAGGCTGGTCGGAAGGGCTACACGGAGCTGCAGACACCCATTGTCGTGAACGAGGACTCCGCACGAGGAACCGGGCAGCTTCCGGATAAGGAAGATCAGATGTATGTCGTCGCGCGAGATGAGTTTTTCTTGATCCCAACGGCAGAAGTGCCGGTGACCAACTTCCATCGTGAAGAGATCTTCGCGGAAGCCGACCTCCCAAAGCAATATGCTGCCTACACACCGTGTTTCCGGCGCGAGGCCGGTTCATATGGAAGTGACGTTCGCGGACTCAACCGGCTACACCAGTTCGACAAGGTCGAACTTGTCAAGTTCGTTCACCCTGACGCAAGTTATGACGAACTCGAGTCGCTTAGGGAAGACGCTGAGGACCTTCTCCGGAAGCTGAAATTGCCCTACCGGCGTTTGCTCATGTGTACCGGAGACATGGGCTTCACACAAGCCAAGAAGTACGATCTGGAGATTTTCAGCGGCGGTCAAAACAGGTGGCTCGAGGTCTCGTCTATCTCGAACTTTGAGGCCTTCCAGGCGCGTCGCTCCCGAATTCGCTTCAAGCCATCTGCCGGCGGACAGCCGCGGCCGCTCCACACCCTGAACGGCAGCGGTCTCGCGCTGCCTCGAATTGTCGCTGGCATTCTTGAAAACTACCAGACGGCAGATGGATCGATTACGATCCCCGACGTTCTCGTGCCGTACACCGGCTTCGTCAGCATCTGAGCGCACGTACAGATGGCGAGCCGTTGTGTTCTGCCACACCAGTCCGCTGCATCCCGGTTCTTAACGGGATCTTAATACTCGGCGACGTGGCAAGGCGCGGACCCGAGATGGTAGCTACTCGCAGCTCTCAACCCCCCAGAATTGTTCGATTTGGGCGCGTTCATCAACATGCCTCGTCGAACGTTCGTCTCGTAGTATCGTCCTGATACACGTCTGCCGCGCCGGCGCACACAAATCGCAAACTGATACTTAAAGCGGCCGGGGCACTCGTCGATTAACCGTTTAATCGTCTACCCGTTTACCCGCGGGTATCTGCCCTTTCGACCCTGACCCCGGGCGAAGTATCGAGGGCTACCCGCAGAAAACCCAGAACACCTATGAGCAGCGGTACGCTCAACCCCTATTCGGGTCCGTGGACCAGGAAGCTCGCCAAACACCTGGTCAGTCGAACTAACTTCGGCGCATTGAAGCGCGATGTCGACGGCGCGTTAACAGATGGCAATGCCTCGGAGGCGGTTGACCGGATCGTCGACGCGGCGCTTGGTGACCCGATACCCGAACCCCCCGGATGGTACGCCGGTAACGGCTCAACCAATCAGGATCAGGTGTACCAGGTCCAGCGCAACTGGATCGATTCGATGCGAACCAAGGGGCTCATCGAAAAGATGACGCTCTTCTGGCACAATCACATGCCGACCCAGTGGACCGTCTCGGAGGGCAAGTCCAATCTATCGGTTGCGCACCTTACCTACGATTACTATTCGCTTCTGCGCCTGCACGCACTTGGCAACTTCCGTACGCTCATCGAGAAGATCGGAAAGAACGCTGCCATGCACTATTACCTCGATGGGTATGTGAATGAAAGCGGCCATGCCAACGAAAACTTCGCTCGCGAACTCCTCGAACTGTTCACAATGGGTCAGTATGGTCCGGGCAACCAACTGAACTACACAGAGACAGACATCAAGGAGATTGCACGCGCGCTAACGGGCTGGGTCGTAGCAAGCAATCGGACTGTCGTATTCCAATCCAATCGACACGACAACGGCTCGAAGTCATTCCTGGGGCAGACAGGCAACTACGGATACGATGATGTCATCGACATCGTATTCACACAACGATCGACACAGATTGCCACATTCATCGCCCGGAAGCTGTACGCGTTCTTCGTAAGTGCCGTGCCCGACGAGACGATCGTCAACGGACTCGCGTCCGCACTCGTATCCAACAATTTCGAGATTGCGCCGGTCGTTCGGATGCTCCTGAAGAGCGAGCATTTCTACGAGCAGACGTTTATCGGCGCCCGGATCAAGAGCCCGATTGAGATCATCGTCGGATTCCTGCGGGAGGCAGAGATTGATCCCAGTTTCACCCTGCTTGATTCCATTAGAGAGCTTCTGTCTCCTGCAAATCTGGGACAGGAACCGCTGAACCCGCCAAACGTCGCCGGTTGGCCCGGCCTGAATCCTCCGGATGCGTCCGGCGATCCTGGGCACCACCAGTGGCTCACAACCAGCACGCTGCCGGAGCGCTGGAATACGCTGACCGACATTATCTACCAGCGAACCGGTGCGAGCTACGATCCGGTCGAACTCGCAATCAAGGTGTCCGACCCTTCAGACCCGTTCAGAATCGCGATCGACCTGGCGGAGACATTCATCCCGATCTCGCTATCCGAAACCGGAATCCGAACAGTCGATGAACCCTTCGGTGGTGATCCGAACTTCCCGATTCCGGACGAGATCGCGAACGGGCCGGAGTACTATCGCAACCTTTCGAAAATACTGCTTGATGGCGCGCCATTCTATGAATGGCCACTCGTGACCGACGTTAACTCCCCAGGAACGGAGGACATACGGAAGCTACTGCGAGCGTATCTGTCATACTTGATACAGCTACCCGCCTACCAGCTCACCTAGCCCTCGCTCACCTCCGCCCGACCTAAACGAGACCCAACATGTCGCACAAGCACGACCATCACGATCACGCCGCATGTGAATGCGGACACGAAGAGCTTCGTCACGGCGCCAGGCTTCAGGACGGCGATGCACATTCTGTCGACCACGAGCGCTGGTCCAGACGCGATTTCATGTATCGCTTCGGCCTCGGCTCTCTCGGCGCTTCTTTCATGTTTGGCCGCAACCCGATTACCGCTTTTGGAAGCACGCCGCTGCTGAACGCAATCCAGAGTGCCGGTACCGACCGCGTTCTGATCCTCATTCAGATGAACGGAGGGAATGATGGACTCAACATGGTCGTTCCGGTGAACAACGACATCTACTATCAGCGCAGGCCGACGATTGCCATTCCGAAGAATCAATCGATTCTACTGGATTCTGAGACCGGCATTCATCCTGCAATGGGTGCGCTCGAACCGATGTGGACGAACGGAAATATGTCTGTCGTTCACAACGTTGGTTACCCCAATCAAACGCGATCACACTTCGAGGGCACCGTCAACTGGTCAACAGCACGGAATCAGGGAAGTGCTGAAAGCACAGGCTGGCTGGGGCGTTACCTCGTCGATGGGCATCCCGACATCTTCTCAAATCCAGCAGATTACCCACTCGCCGTTCGAGTTGGTGGTCCGGCAACCCTTTTTCAAAGCACAGCCGGCAACCTTAGTGTCACCTTCGGTGATGCGCAGGACTTCCAGCGCTTCATCAATCAGGGCGGATTCTACGACGCAAACAATGTTCCGAGCACTGTTTATGGATCCGAACTGGCGTTTGTCCGAAACGTGACCAATGCATCCTTCCGCTACGTCGAGTCGGTTCAGGTGGCCTCACAGAACGGCTCAAATCAGGCGGAGTATCCGAACAGCGGACTCGCCCAGAGTCTTGCCGTAATCGCCAGAATGTTACGAGGCGGCCTTGGGACGACACTCTATACCGTCTCGCGTGGAGGATTCGACACGCATTCAAATCAGGGAAGCGTCACCGGTGGACACGCAGGCCTCGTCGGCGATGTTGCGTCCTCAGTCGCCGCTTTCTACGAGGACCTCGCCGCCGACGGTCTCGACCAGCGCGTCATGGTCATGACGTTCTCCGAGTTCGGCCGAACGTTGTCCGAAAACGGCTCCCGCGGAACCGATCACGGATCGGCCGCGCCGATGATGCTGTTCGGAACCGGTCTGGCGGGTGGCATCTACGGTACACCCTCTAACCTGACAACACTCCAGGGAGGCGAGCCCGTTCATTCGACTGACTACCGGTCCGTATATGCTACCGTCCTTCAGGACTGGTTCGGACTTGAAGACGGTACGGTCAACGACATCTTGGGCGCGTCTTTCGCGCGAATGGGATTTGTTGAGGACAAGCTGCAGGTAGGACTCGAACAGGGGCAGCACGCGAATTCGTTCGAGCTTCGACCCAACTATCCGAATCCATTCTCAGATCTAACGACGATTGAATTCGATCAGGTGTCATCCGGGCATGTCAAGCTGGACGTGTATTCGATTGAGGGACGCCACGTTCAGACTCTTATCGACGATCACAGACCGTCCGGAAGACAAAGCGTCGAATTCCGCTCTGGCAGACTTCCGTCCGGAACGTACCTGTACCGCTTGACGACCTCGTCCGGCACGCAGACACGACAGATGACATTGTTGAAATAGCTAACAAACATGTATCGACCCATGGCCAAAAGCCGAATGAGAAAAATCGGCGCCCACACATTGGTTCTGGCGCTAATCGTCCTGGTAGCAGGCTGCGATTTTCTCGGAGGATCCGACGAATTCGCAGAATCCAATGGCTACCTACCAATCAAACTGGATCAACAGTGGGGTTTCATCGATTCGAACGGTCGCATCGCTGTCCCCCCTCAGTACGACCAGGTACAGCCGTTCTCGGACGGCTTTGCCGCCGTACAGGTTGGTGCTGACTGGGGCTACATCGACAAAACCGGTTCGATGGTTATCGCGCCACAGTTCCGAACGGCCGGCGAATTTCACTACGGGTTGGCGCCTGTCCGGGGCGTCAACTTCGGAGATCTGTACGGCTTCATTAACACTTCCGGAGAGTTTACCATCGCTGCGGCGTACGATCTCGCCCTCCCATTCTCGGAAGGCCTGGCGGCAGTTCGCAGCAACGGACAGTGGGGATACGTGAATACCCGCGGCGAGGTGGTAATCGAGCCGACATTCAGCGATGCCCAATCCTTCTCCGAAGAGTTCGCGGCTGTTGAAGCGCGCGACGGCTGGGTCTACATCAACAAGTCCGGAGCCGTTGTTATCAATCCGTCCTTCGCGATCAATTCGGCACTGCCGTTCTCCGAAGGCCGCGCCGCGTTTTCGACGAACTCCGGCTGGGGTTTCCTCGATCGATCAGGGACGCCGGTTATCTCACCTCAATATGACGAGGCAAGCTCCTTCAGTGACGGCCGCGCAGCCGTACGCGATGGTAGCTGGGGATATATCAATCCGCGAGGAGATGTCGTCATTGAACCCCAGTTTCGAAGTGCGGGATCGTTCAAGGAAGGCCTGGCGCCCGTTCGTTTTAATGACAATTGGACCTACATCGACGTGAAGACGGGTCGGATCGCGATCAACGACACGTACGCTCACGCAGGGAAATTCGTGAACGGTGTTGCTCGAATCGATGACGGCGGTGACAATCCGCGCATCGGCTACATCGACAAGAAGGGCGTGTATGTCTGGTACCCAACCAGATAAAACGCACTACCACACAAGATGAACAACAACCGGGAGCGCGTGCTTCCGCCAAAGAAATGAAATCAACGACACAGGCATACCGACTGATGCGTCTGGCCGCTTTTGGCGCACTGCTGACGATGACCTCGGCTTGTGACTTCATACAGGACGGTGGTCAGAACGCGACAAGCGAGATCGGCCTCTACCCTGTTGAACTCGAGGGCCGCTGGGGTTACATCAACGCACAGGGTCGCATGATCATTGAACCCCAGTTCTCTTTCACTACCGAGTTCTCGGAAGGCGTGGCCGCTGTTCGAACGGGAAACTGGAGTCGCGGGTACATTGATGCAACCGGCGAGTACGTTATCGAGCCACAGTTCCAGGACGCTCAGCGGTTCTCGGAAGGACTGGCCGCAGTTCGGTTTGACGGCCGATGGGGATATATCGACAAGTCGGGCTCGTTCGTACTGAATCCGCAGTATACCAGTGCAAGCCCATTCTCAAACGGTCGTGCCTGGATTCGAACGAGTGACTTCAACTGGGAGTACATCGACAAGTCGGGAAATCTCGTTCGTACCGACGATACGCCCCGCTTCGACGAAAACAGTGAGCCGATGTTCAGTGACGGACTCGCACTCGTCCAGGACGATGGGGTCTTCGGCTACATCGATTCCGACGCCCACCCATTCATTCCGCCGCAGTACGCTGACGCCCGGGCATTCTCAGACGGGCGCGCTGCAATCAAAATTTCTGATCGATGGGGATACATCGACAAAAAGAAAAATACCGTGCTGAGCCCGCAGTACATCAGCGCGGGAAGTTTCGGCGACGGCCTGGCACCGGTGCGCCAGTCCGGCAACACATGGGGCTATATCAACGAATCCGGCTCACTGGTTATCCAGGAACAGTATGAGGAAGCACGGTCGTTCTCGTACGGTAGAGCAGCCGTCAGAATGAATGATAAGTGGGGATTCATCGACACCCGCGGCAATTTGTCGACGGCCATCGAATTCGACGCGGTCGGCGACTTCCGCAATGGCCTCGCGCGAGTCTACATCTACGGAGAGAATTCAGAGAAGATGGGATACGTTGACACCTCTGGGCGGTATGTGTGGTATCCGACCGAGTAGTTGTCACGCAAAGCGGCCGGCCGAAACGCCGGCCGCTTTTGTTTTACGCCTGTTCCAGTGGTCACGCCATTCGTGATGTTGCGTTCGTAACTTGCGCGTCCTTTACAACAAGGCGCGACTATGACCGGACCCGACATTCTCCACTTCCTGCTGCTTTTTGGCGTCGGCAGCATGGCCGGGCTCATCAACGTTATGGCTGGTGGCGGATCCACTCTGACGCTGCCCGTTCTGCTTTTCCTCGGGCTTGACGCGACGGTCGCCAACGGAACGAATCGCGTCGCGATTGCGATGCAGAATCTGTTTGCGGTATTGTCCTTTAGACAAGAGAACGTAAGTCAGATTCGGCGAAGCCTCGTCTTCTCGGCCTGCGCCATCCCCGGGTCAATCGCCGGCGTCCTGGTTGCAGTCCGAATAAGCGACGAATGGTTTCAGCGTATCCTCGGAATCGTGATGATCCTCGTTGTCATCTCGATGGTTCTGCCTCGCGGAACCCAAAAGCTGACGACTCCGGAGGGCATCAGGTCACCATGGATCTACCCCGCACTTTTCCTGATCGGGTTTTATGGTGGATTTATCCAGGTCGGGGCGGGATTCCTGTTCATGGCCGCCTTTTACCACCTGCTGCATATGGATCTAGTCCACGTCAACCTGCATAAGGTCTTCGTAGTCCTGATCTATACCGTCCCGGTGCTGGTTGTATTCGCCTTTTCCGGGAACATCGACTGGATACTTGGACTCGCCCTTGCTGCGGGCAACTCAGTAGGCGCCTGGTTTGCTGTCAAGCTTGCCGTGAGGAAGGGAGACAGAATTGTACGTGCTGTGATGATCGTCGCAATTCTGATTATGGCAGCGAAGATCCTCGGACTTTTCTAGGTCCGGACGGCGAGCTATTCCAGCCGGAATCGGAACGTAACGATACCTACCTGATTCTCCTGCGGTGCATTCGGAGGCAAGGGATTAAAACGCCAATCGCGCAGCGTTTCGAGGACTGACTGTTCCAACGCCGGGTTGCCCTTCAGCAACGGAATCTGCCGGACAACACGGCCCTGGGGATCCACCGTAATGCGCACGCGAATCGTCGCATTGACCTTTTCGCTGTATGCAGGCGGCGGTGCTGTCACCGGGGTACGATTCAGCCCTTCGATCTGAAATGGTGCCGCAGCTTCCTTCTCGGAGCCGGCGCCGTCGTCACCAGCATCCGATCCCGTGTCGCCTCCCGTCGTACCGGCTCCCTGCCGCACTCTGGTTTCCTGGCGCGGCTCTGGTTCGGGCTCCTTCGTGTCCTCCGAACTCGTCTGCTGTTGCGGAGAAATAACCTCCGTGTCGGCGGATTTCTGGACCACATCCGGATCGTCGACCGGCTGCTCGTCGGGTAGTTCCACGGGACGAGCCACTTCAGGTGCCGATGCGATTTCCTCCTGCTGCTCCTGAACGACCGGCTCAGGC